>JAVZMI010000001.1:0-180922 GCA_038883335.1 Candidatus Bathyarchaeia archaeon | reverse complement strand
GTTGCAGATAAAATCGACGACGAGCCTCCTCTAGGGCACATGTCCTCAATGGGGCTTCAAGAACTCAGAGGAGCCTTAGCTGAGAGGTTAACTCTAGAGTTCGGTGTCGACGTGAAACCGGAGAACATCCTAATAACCTCTAGTAGCAGGCATGCTGTCTTTTCAGCGATATTGTCTAAAGTATCAATTGGTGACAGGGTTGTAATACCCGAACCTACCCGGCCTGTCTATGCCTCTTGCGTCGAGCTTGCCGGTGGAAGAACTGATATTGTGCACACGACACTGGAGGATGGGTGGCAGGTGGATATCGGCGCTGTTGACGATGCACTTGCTGCTGGGGCTAGGCTCATAATCCTGAACAGCCCATCTAACCCCACTGGGAGGATTATTAATGGAAGTGAGCTTGACGAACTGTCCAAAATGGCGGAGAGGAGGAGCGCCTACATCTTATCTGACGAAGCCTACCGTGGCTACTCCTTTAAGCCTTACAAGAGCATCCTCCAAGCGGCTTGTTGTAACTTCATCCATGTGGGTATCTTATCTGACTGGCTTGGCGTGGCGGGTTGGCGAATCGGCTATGTGATCTCCGATTTGCAGACAGTCTCTCGAATGCGTAAAATCCTCCAGCTATCCGTCACATGCGCCCCAAGCTTCATCTATCAAGCAGCCTTAAAGGCTCTCAAGAACGATTACAGAAACACTGCAAACATCTTCCGTAAAATGTTGGAAGACCGTATGAATGCAGCCTGCAGCGAGCTCGACAGGCTGCCCGTTGAATACTATAGACCAGAAGGCGCGATGTTTATCTTTCCAAAGTTTGATCTTGAGGGCTTTGACTCTAGAGCATTCGCTAAGAGCCTTTTGAGGGAGGCAAAGGTTGCTGTGACACCTGGGGAGGCTTTCGGCAGATACCCTGAATACCTAAGACTTTCCGTCGCAACCAGCAAGCTCAAGATAAGGGAGGCTATGCGCAGGATTAACTCTTATCTAGGTCGCATGAGTAGGTGAGATTTATCAAGGTGCCTTGGACTATTATCAGTAACATTAAAATTAATAAAAAGGAGCGAGATTAGGTACTCAGCATTTCACGGAGGTCATGTGCATGATACCCATAGTCTTGATAATATTGGCTATGTTTCTTGTTCTTGTAATGATAATAGGTCTTCTAGTAGGGCTTGGCAGGGAAGGTGTCGGCGCATTAGTCAAGGAAGGTATTGACTCAATTTGGAATGCATTGAAACGTAAAAAAGATAGTGATTAAATGTTAACGGTTTCAAGACTGCTGCATGTTCTGGTCGAGTCTTCGCCTCCGCATCGCCGTCCCGGTTGTCGGGTCTCGAGGGGCTGTTAAAGATTCTCTACGATCCAAGAATCCCAGGGTTTCATATGGCTAAGGAGAAAATCACAATCCTAGGCGGGACTGGGGGAATGGGCCGTTGGTTTGCCAGATTCTTCAGTAATAAGGGCTACAGCGTAACTATAACAGGTCGGAGCTTTGAGAAGGCTGAGAAAATTGCTAACGAACTTGGCGTCGGTTTCGCAAAAGCCAATCGTGAGGCGGCTTCAGAAGCTGACATTATCCTTGTGGCGACACCGATCGAAACCACGGCTGGAGTTATAAGGGAACTGAGGGGGAGTGTTAGGAGGGGGGCCATCTTATTTGATATAGCCTCCGTGAAGAGTAGCATAATCGAAGCTTTAGAGGAAGCTTCAAAGCTGGGCGCTAGAACCGCGAGTGTTCACCCTATGTTCGGACCTGGCGCCGAGTCGATGCATGGTCAGAAGGTAATCATCATACCGGTGAGGGGGGATCTTACTGTCGTTCACCAGCTGACTGAGCTCTTTGAAGAAGAAGGGGCTGTGGTTCACCTACTTCCAGATGGTGCGACCCATGATAGGATTATGGCTTTAGTCTTGGCGTTGCCACATTTCCTGAACGCAGTTTTCGCTTTAACAGTTCCCCCTGAGACTATTAACGATATTAAAAAAATGGCTGGAACAACCTTCACCCTTCAGCTACTTGTAGCCGAGAGTACACTTCAAGATCTAAATCTCTCAGCCCAACTTCAGACTAGTAACATGGCTTTTCAAGGGCTTCTGGTTGAAACCTTGAAGATTGCTAAGAGGCTGGGGGATGCCGTATCAAGTGGAGACAGGGTTGTCGTGAAAAAACTTCTGGAGGAGGCAAAAGCCCACCTGGCACTCGACCCAGATTTCCAGAAGGCTTATGAGAAGTTTTACGCAGCACTTAGAGCTATAAGCTAGCTGTTATTCGTAGTCTTCCTAGCCTTTGGGTATGAACCTAGTACCTTGAGGAAACAGCAGATTCCTCTAAGCTCTTCTAACGCCCCGAGGATCTTCTCCTCAGTTCTGTGACCCTCGAAGTCCATATAGAAGATGTACTCCCACTCCTTCCCCTTCATCGGTCGGGACTCAATCTTTGTCAGGTTTATCCTTCGTTCGGCGAAAGGAGCTAATGCGTGATAGAGGGCTCCAGGGATGTTCTCGGTTGCGAAGATCACTGAGGTTTTATCGTTACCAGTTGGAGGCGAATCAGCTGTGCCGATGACAATGAAGCGAGTTATATTCTTTGGAACATCTCCAACCTCTCTGAGAGCAATCTGCATGCCGTAGGCGCGTGCAGACGCTTCGGAGCCGATAGCAGCTGCCCTCTTCAAACTCTTTAGCTTCATCACTGCGGCAGCAGTGCTTTCTACCTCTCTAATTTTCGCCGTGGGAAATCTTTGAGCTATGAGGTTTCTACACTGTGCTAGGGCTTGTGGGTGGGAGAGGATGATTTTTATCTCTTCCAGCCCTGTACCTGGCTTAACGATGAGGTGGTGAACTATGGGTTCCTCTATCTCTCCGCACATCTTGACATTGTTTCTGTAGAGTAGGTCGAGGGTCAAGTTAACAGAACCCTCATATGAGTTCTCTGCTGGGACAACCCCCAAATCCAAGCTTCTGGATTCAACAGCCCTGAAGACTTCTGGGATTGTATCTAGACCGATAAGATTCACGTCTTTACCTGCAAAGTACCTCTTAGCCGCCTGCTCACAGAAAGTTCCCTCAGGGCCCAGATATCCTACTTTAAGTGGTGTGGGGTTCAACTTGAAATGACTGCCTCGACCATCTCGTGGAGAACGCTTTCAGCTTTCTTCTCTCTCCCTACTCTCTCCGCTAGGTTTCTGGCCTTCTTCTTAAGTCTGCTCTGAAGTTCTCTGAGGTTCTTTCTAACTTCTAGGGGGTTCGGGCTGCCCATACTCCTCTTCGCCTTAACACTCTTAAGTGGGTCGGCAACATCTCTGAGTTCATCTTGGGTGATGACGATCTCTTTCCCTGCGGTCATCTTGGCGGCTGCTATGACAGCTTCCGCCTTCAAATCAGCCATGGTTACACCTGCCTCCAAAGCATTCCTCACCACTGCCCCAACAATCTGGTGGCTTAACCTGAAGGGAATACCCTTCTCTCTCACTAGCATGTTCGCCAGATCTGTAGCAGTCGAGTAGTTGGAGGTTGCTAACTCGAGCATTCTCTTCTTGTTCACCTTCAAAGTCGACAGCATCCCCTGCGTCACATCCAAGGTTCTTTTAACTGTAGCGATAGCACTCATAACCGCCGGCTTGGTCTCCTGAAGATCCCTAAAGTAGCCTGAGGGCAGAGCTCTCACCAAGCTAAGAACTGAATATAACTGAGCCTGAACACTTGAAGCCTTAGCTCGAATCAACTCAGCTACATCTGGGTTCTTTTTCTGGGGCATGATGCTGCTTCCAGTGGCGTAAGCCTCGTCCAACTCCACCATCCTAAACTCGTAGGAGCTCCAGATGACCAGATCCCCAGCCAGCCTGCTTAGGTGGACCATCAAGATTGATAAGGCTGCGAGAATGTCAGCCGCTTCCTCCCCCCTAGCTGTTACAGCGTCGAGGGAGTTTATTTGAACTCCATCAAAACCCAGCAGCTCAGCTGTAATCTTTCTGTCTATCGGCCAACTTGTCCCAGCTAGCGCGCCAGCTCCCAGTGGACACATGTTTATGCGCGCATATATCCCTTCCAACCTGTCTAGGTCTCGCAGGAGCATCTCGGCGAGAGAGCTAAGCCAGTGGGCGTAGGTTATGGGTTGGGCTATCTGCAAGTGGGTATAGCCCGGCATCACCGTGGAGAAGTGTCGCTTAGCCAGAGTAAAGATAGTCTCTAAGAGGTTTACAATAAGCCCTGATATCTCGTTCACCTCTCTTCGGAGATAGAGTCTCATGTCGGTAGCTATCTGGTCGTTCCTGCTCCTACCTGTGTGGAGCCACCCTCCAACATCCATCCCAGCTTCACGAATGACGAAGTCCTCGAGGTTTAGATGGACATCATCAAGTTTGAGTTCTAATTTGAATTTCCCTTCAGCATGTAGGTTACGGGCCTTCTCTAAAGCTTTCAGGAGCTCTCTGAGAACGGGGCGGGTGATTATCTTACATTTCCATAGCATTATGGCATGAGCTTCGCTGCATAGGATATCCTCTTCCACCAGTTGGCGGTCGCATTCGAGGTCCTCCCTCACCAAGAAGTCAAGAGCATCCTCGGCTAACCTCCTCTCGAGGCGCCCCTTCAACAACCCCCTAGCCATTATACTCCAACCCTATTTGCCCTTCTCCAACCTGAGGCGACTTGCGACTCGTGTGGGCAACCCCCAGAGTTCGATGAAACCGGCAGCTGCAGACTGGTCGAAAGTTGTGCTGATGTCGTAGGTGGCCAGGCCAAGGTCGTAGAGAGAGTTTGGCGACGACCTTCCAACTATAGAGGCGCTGCCTTTGAATAGTTTAACTTTCACCTCGCCCTCCACACGAACTTGTGTATTGTTTATGAAGGCCTCCAGGTCTTCTCTTAAAGGTTCAACCCACAATCCGTTATATACAAGCCAAGACCATTGCGCCTCGACGCTCTGTTTGAATATGAGCTCATGTTTTGTCAAGACTAATTTTTCCAGATCTCTGTGTGCGTCGATTAGGCAGACTGCTGCGGGGCACTCGTAAACCTCTCTGGATTTTATGCCAACCAGTCTATCTTCGATGTGATCTATCCTGCCGACGCCATGCTCCCCACATCGTCTATTTAATAGCTGTACGAGCTCAACTTTGCCTAGCGTCTCACCGTTAACAGTTTTTGGAACTCCACACTCAAACTCGATGCTGATATATTCCGGTGTGTCGGGTGCCTTCTCGGGGGGTTTAGTCCACTCATATACCTCTGGCAAGGGTTCATGTTCTGGGTTTTCAAGAGGGCCACACTCTATTGAACGCCCCCACAAGTTTTCGTCGACACTGTATATGCTCTTCTCAAGCGGGACGGGTATCTTATGCTCCCTTGCATACTCGATCTCCGCATTCCGGCTCATCTTCCACTCCCTCACAGGCGCGTATATCTTGAGATCCGGCCTCAAGGCCTTTATAGTAACCTCAAATCTGACCTGGTCGTTTCCCTTCCCGGTACAGCCATGAGCCACGGCTGTGGCGTTCTCCTTCTTAGCCACCTCCACTAGCTTCGACGCGATCAAGGGACGCGAGAGAGCCGTGGAGAGTGGGTACTTTCCGCCATAGATAGCGTTTGCTTTCAAAGCTGGGTGGATGTAGTTGGTTACGAACTCTTCTCTGGCGTCTAGGTGGTAGTGGCGTACTGCGCCAATGGTTTTAGCTCTCTCTTCTACTATATGTGGGTTTAGGGGCTGGCCTACATCGACAGTTAACGTAACTACTTCAGCGTTATAACGGTCGATGAGCCATTTGAGTATTACCGAGGTATCTAAGCCGCCTGAATATGCTAAAACTACCTTTTCCAAATCAGTCACACCCATCCGCGATTACACCTGTAAAGACTAATAAGACTTGCTTGGAAAACTTAGAGGGTCTCCAGAATTCTAATAGTCTCCTCTGTCATCGCTTGGGTTGACGCGTTGCCGCCTAAGTCCTTTGTGACTACTTTACCCTCCTCTAAAACTTTCTCCAGCGCCCTTTCAAGCTTCAATGCATTCTTCTCTTCGCCCAAGTATTTCAACATCATAGCAGCGGACAATATCATAGCTGAAGGATTTACGACACCTTTACCTGCATACTTAAGTGCGACACCATGGACAGGCTCGAACATAGCATGCCGCGCACCTATGTTCGCCCCGGGGACGACGCCTAGTCCACCAACCACCCCAGCCGCCTCGTCAGAGAGTATGTCTCCGAAGAGGTTCGTAGTTACCAGTACATCTAAGTCTTGTGGTCTCCTCACGATTCTGTGTGCTGCGGCGTCAACCATGAGTTCCTCCACCTCAATGCTGGGGTAGCCCTTAGCTACCTCTAGGCAAACCTCGCGGAAGAGGCCGCAAGTTATCTTTAATATGTTGGCTTTATGAACTATCGTCACTTTCTTTCTTCCTTCGGCTAAGGCTAAGTCGAAGGCGAACCGTGCTATGCGCTCTGAGCCCCTTCTTGTGATGACCCGTGCCGCCAAGGCAGTTTCGCCTTTACGTTCCTCTATTCCAGCGTATAAACCCTCAGTGTTCTCGCGAACTATGACAAAGTTGACATTCTGATGGAGGGCGGGGACACCTTTCCTCGACTTTATTGGGCGAACATTGGCATAGAGGTCGAGTGTCTGGCGTAGGGTTACAGCGACGCTCCTATAGCTCTCAGGTCCTTCAGGAGTTTGAGTTGGGCCTTTTAGGCAAGCGTCTGAACGCTTGATAACTTCAAGCATCTCCTCGGTAAGCTGCTTCCCATATCTCTCCCAACTCTTAAGGCCAGCTTCACAGATGACAAATTCCATGTCTAAATTTAACGCCTTTAGAACTTGGACCGCTGAGTTGGTTACCTCAGGCCCAATTCCATCTCCGGGTATTACAGCAATCTTGTAGCCCATGAACTTCACCTAGTCTCAGGCGGTGGCTTAGATATTGTAGCCTCCTCTCTTCTTTAGATACTCTACCAGTCCACCACTTTGAAGGATCTCGAGCATGAAAGTCGGTATTGGTGTGAAGCTGTAGCTCCTTCCTTTTGTCTCGTTTCTGATGGTACCCATGGTAAGATCTATAGATACCATATCGCCAGTCTCAGTCTCCTCTACGGCCTCCTTAGACTCTATAAGTGGGAGCCCGATATTGATTGCGTTTCTATAGAAGATCCGTGCGAACGAGCTGGCCACCACCGCACTTAACCCTAATTCCTTGAGCACCCTCGGAGCCTGCTCCCGTGATGAGCCGCATCCAAAGTTCTTTCCAGCGAAGATTATGTCGCCAGATGTCACTTTCTTCGCGAACTCAGGGTCGACGGCCTCCATCGCATGTGACGCTAATTCCTTCATGTCGAGGGTTTTGAATTTGTATTTTCCAGAAATTATAATGTCAGTGTTGATGTCGTCGCCGAATTTCCATACCTTACCAGACAGTTTCCAACTACCCACTTTAAATTCCCCCGTTTCGTGGGTCGGTTATCTTGCCTTTGACGGCTGAGGCTGCGGCTGTTAGGGGCGAGCAGAGATAGATGTCCGCCTTATCGCAACCCATCCTGCCCACGAAGTTCCTGTTCGATGTAGAGATGACCACTTCTCCAGGCGCCGGTATGCCTTGGTGTGTGCCTACGCAGGGGCCACATCCAGGGTTACAGACCACACAACCAGACTCTAGGAAGATTTCCATGAGCCCCTCCCTGATAGCCTTCATCAAGATCATCTTTGAAGCTGGGACAACTATCATACGTACCTTCTTGTGTATCTTTTTACCCTTCAATAGCCTAGCTGCCAATTCTAGATCCTCATAACGACCGTTTGTGCAGGATCCAAGGAAGACTTGGTCAATCTCGACTCCTTCAACCTCCCTAACCGTCTTCACATTGTCGACAGTTGGAGGACAGGATATCATGGGCTCCATCTTCGAAGTATCATGAAAGAAAGCCTCCTCAAATTCCGCATCCGCATCGTTCTTCACCGGTTCAAGGTCGGTTATGCCGAGATACCTATAGTAGGCGGTTGTCTTCTCGTCTGGCTCAACTAGCCCAGCTTTCCCGCCCATCTCCACCGCCATGTTGCAAAGAGTGAAGCGCCCGTCTATGCTTAGGGCTTTGGTAGCTTCCCCAGCAAACTCTACTGCCCGGTAGTTGGCTCCGTCAGCTTTCATCTGCCCAACAAGGTAAAGGATCAGGTCTTTAGATGAAACATACGGGGGTGGTTTACCTTCTAGATTGAATTTGTAAGTCTCAGGAACCTTGAACCAGAGTTTCCCGCTCATAAAGACTGCAGCCATCTCCGTCGAGCCTATGCCGGTTGCGAAGGCGCCAACGCCTCCGTAGGTGCATGTGTGAGAGTCAGCACCCACAACTAAGTAGCCAGGTTTCACATGCCTCTCCACCATCAGCTGGTGGCAGACTCCGGAACCTACATCGTAGAAGTTCTTCAACCCTTGCTCCTCCGCAAAGCGGCGCATCTCTCTGTGGAGGATAGACGTTCCTTCAGAGGCGCTGGGAGCCACATGATCTATCACTAGGGCAATCTTGTTAGGATCCCAGACCTTTTTACCGTTCATCTCCCTGAAGGATCTGATTGCTAGGGGTGCTGTGCCGTCATGTGCCATGGCGAAGTTGACTTCTGCCAGAACTATATCCCCTGCTACTGCATCCTTTCCAGAAGCTCTGCTAAGGATCTTCTCAGAGATAGTCTTACCCACCGAACCTCAAACTCCAAAGCTCCTCTAAACAGTAGAGACTAATAGTTTTCTAATGGATAACATCTAAGAATATTTAAATTACGCTCCAACACACTTATACCCACATGACCAATAGAGGTGCTACAGTTGCGTGAAAAAGTGGAGGAAGCTATATCGAAGATTAGACCCTCCCTCCAAGCAGATGGAGGAGATGTAGAGTTAGTTGAAGTTCAAGAGGATGGCGTAGTAAAGGTCAGATTAACTGGTGCCTGCAGAGGTTGCCCTATGTCTCGGCTTACGCTACAAATGGGGATTGAGAGAGCACTCAAAGCACAGGTACCCGGGATAAAGCGAGTTGAGTCTGTCTAGCTCCTACAGCCTTAAAAACTCTAAAGCTGAGTCTGCAAAATCAAGAGAGCTACTGACTGCCATCCTCCGCTTGACAAACTCCAAAGAATTTTTCACAATTAAAGAGCTTTCAGAAGAGAGTCTCACGCCGCAAGACTTGGCAGAGGATGCTTTAGAACTGCTCGTTAAAGAGAAGCTGGCTGTGAGAGATGGCTCATTCTTCAAGATAGAGCCAGCTTATAAAGTTTTGATCGCAGTCAAAGCCGTAAGACTGGGAGCTGACGCTGAAGGTGTAAGTCGGCACATATCCTGGCGTGAGTTTGAACAGTTTATAGAGTATGCCTTGAATTTTAGCAATTATTTGACGACTAGACACCACTATTTTAAGTCTGGTAGGAAGAGGTATGAGGTAGATGTAGTTGGAGTATGTGGTCAAATAGTCGTGGCGGTGGACTGCAAACATTGGAGTAGCAACTGGAAGCACGGTGAAATCAAGAAATCTGCCTTAGCCCAGCTGGAGAGGGTGAGATCTCTCTCTTCTGTCGAGGGCTTAAACGAGTTAGCCGCTAAGCTTAGAGTTGGGCTATCTGGATGGATATACGTAACACCCGTGGTGGCAACCTTCAAGGAGACAGCTGTCAAAGTCTACGCGGGAGTCCCGATAGTTCCAGTATATAAATTTGGTGCCTTCTTAGGAGAGTTGCTAGGCTACTTACCCTACCTCTCAACTTTCAGGGTGAACTTAAGTGAGCACTTTCCTTAGTAAAATTACCCGCTAAGTTCAAAGTAAAAATAAGAGGCGAGTAAAACTCAGCCGCTTCATCGTTTAAACTGGTAAGCTGGCGGAACTAGAGTATGGCTACCTTCGCTCCTAGGGCTTCGCCTGGAAGCGCCCTGCGGAAGCGCACTCTAATCATACCATTTCTACCATGAATATCGACAACCTCGCCTACTATCTTCTTACCACTCTTCTGGCTCAGCCAGACAACCTTTCTTCCGATATATCTTGAGGCGGCTGTATCATTATCGATGTCTGGTATCTTGACTAGGCACTCTTTATTCTTCTGTGTTTTAGGGCCTATCCTGAAGTTAACCACCACGCCATGCCTCTGCACCGTCAACACCAAGCTCCACGCCCCCACAGATCTAAACGACCCGATGAAGACCTTTTTTGTTTATTAAAATTAAACTTTGCGCGCCTAGGCTTCTGGCATAGGCTTAAATAATCAATCTTAGATAGGCTCAACTCGACTTAAGTTACAGGATTACTAAGTGTTGAGGTGAGGTCCTATCTCACAGATCCGAGTCGCCATAGCAGGGCTTGGAAACTGCGCCTCAGCGTTAATTCAGGGACTCCAATATTACAGAAATGTGAAAGATGAGGACTGCGTCCCAGGGTTGATGCACACAGTCTTCGCAGGCTACCGTATTAGAGACGTCAAAGTTGTCGCAGCCTTTGATGTTAACAGACTGAAAATAGGCAAGGATGTGGCGGAAGCAATCTTCATAGAGCCGAACGTATGTGCCAAGTTCGCTGAGGTCCAGCCTCTCGGTGTGGAAGTACTGCCAGCGCCTATACTCGATAGTGTAGCGCCTCACATGGAGGAGCCCTTCAAAGTCTACGATAGGAGTAAGATAAATGCCCCAGATGTCGCCAAAACTCTGGAGGAGAGTGGCGCTGAGATGCTGCTGAACTATATACCCGTCGGCAGTAACGAAGCCACAAAGTTCTACGCTGATGCCTGCCTCAAAGCGGGGTGCGCATTTGTAAACTGCATCCCGGAGTTTATAGCGTCCGACTCAGTTTGGGCTAGGAAGTTTAAGGAGGCTCGGCTTCCAGTTGCCGGCGACGATATTAAGAGTCAAGTAGGTGCCACTATACTCCATCGCGTCTTAACGAAGCTCATGATTGACAGAGGTGTAAAGATAGACGAGACCTACCAGCTTAACCTCGGAGGCGATACTGACTTCTTGAACATGACTGTGGAGGAGCGGCTTTCATCTAAGCGAGTAAGCAAGACTGAGGCAGTAACTTCGCTCCTACCATACAAGATTCCAACGCGGATAGGGCCTTCTGACTATGTTCCATTCCTAGGCGATGCGAAGATATGTTACATCCACTTGAAGGGTAGAAAATTCGGCGACCGACCTATAAAAATCGATGTAAAGCTTTCAGTCGAAGACTCACCAAACAGCGCTGGGGTGGCCATCGACCTAATACGTGCTGTGAAGGTAGCTTTGGATAGAGGGATCTCTGGACCTCTACTCAGTATTTCAGCCTACGCATTCAAGCATCCACCCATCCAAACAGATGAAGACACGGCTCGACGTTGGGTTGAGGAGTATATTCAAGGCATAAGAGAGTCCTGACTAGTTATAAGGTGGGTTGACTCTGTCTCCAATAAACTGGAGAGTTTTACACTTGAGACCACCGTAGTAGAGGGATTCATGACGTTAGAAGAGCTTACAAACCCTGACTTCATCCTTTTCACGTCACTGATATTAGTACCAGCCTACATGGCAAACGGTATGGGCCCTATACTTGGCGGCGGCAGACCCCTCGACGGCGGGAAAGTTTTCATTGATGGGCGAAGGATTCTGGGAGACGGGAAGACTGTCAACGGCACTTTAGGAGGTATACTCTGCGGCACTCTCGCATCTCTCGGCGAGATTGCCGTGGTGAACCTGTTTATGTCCCAGTTCTTCTCATTTTCTCTTAACCTGCTTCACGCACTGTTCGGTTTTGTAATCTCTGTAGGAGCGATCTCGGGTGATTTGACTGGAGCATTCATAAAGAGAAGACTAAACCTTCCACGGGGCGCCTCTGCACCGGGTCTTGACCAGCTTGACTTTGTTGTAGCTGCGTTGGTATTTGCTTGGGCATTCACTCGGCTGGTGTCTGTAGGTGGCGAGGTCACGTGGCTCACGGTCGTGGTTGTGGTTACAATAACACCCTTCATACACCTCCTGAGTAACTATGTAGCGTTCAAGATTGGGAAAAAGAATGAGCCTTGGTAAAATTGTTCTTTAGTCCGAGTTACGGGTCTCTAGAGCTGGCAGAGTTGAAATTTATAGGTATATGTTAATAACAATCTACGGCTCCACGATTGACCCGTGTAGCGTATCAATTTCTGAAAGCTTACCGTGATGAACGTATTTTTTGTAGGGAAAAGCTTTAATAACGAAATTTAGACTTCTTAGATTCTGTATAACTACACTGGAGGCAAAAAGATAAAGATTGGGGCAACCCACGCACGGGATCTTCCTGCCTAAGAAGTTCTTTGTAACAAGCGGATCAGCCAACAGCCCCACCTCAGCTCTGAACGCCTTTGACGCAGCCCTTATGAAGGCTGGAATAGCGCAATGTAACCTTGTATGCGTCTCATCTATCCTTCCTGCCGACGCTGAATTTATCAAGAACTGCGAGATAACCCCAGGCACCGTAACATTCTCAGTTCTAGCCAGAATGGACGGAGACCCAGGTGAGACCATAGGGGCTGGGCTTGGATGGGCATGGGGCGTCACACTTGACGGACAGAAATATGGGCTAGTCGCCGAAGCGCATGGATACAAAGATAGGGAGGCTATTGAGAGAGAGCTTAAGTGGAAATTGCAAGAGATGGCTAAGATCAGGCAGCTACAGATAACTTCCATCGAGTGTAAGCTCGAGTGTCTAGAGGTTCCAAAGGGACGTTATGGAAGTGTCGTGGTAGCTTTGATTTATGTGCCTTGGGAGCAAGCTGATTCTCAACGCCAACCAAACGCGGAGCGGGAATATCGGCGAACCGTAGTTAGTGAGAGCCCTATTATAAACCATCAGAAAGTCGCGATGACGGACTAATGCAGCGCAGGTATAGTGGATCAGGTGATATGTTTCGGTCTAGTTTTCCAGTCAAAACAAATGGTCGATAGGATTCAGTTCATAGCATATTTTCATCGCTTTGCGACTGCAAACGTTGTATAACAGAAGCTTCTCACAGGTAAAAGTCTAAATAAAATCGTCTGTCATGCAGGCTTATGTATGTTTTCTGTGGTGTTGAAGCCTTTTTACCCCCTGGTAATTAAGCCCAGATTTCCATAGTTAAGTGATGCTTTGTTTAGTAACTTGGTGGCATCAGTTGTATATGTAATATTGATGCAACTGGCTACAACCACGAGTTTCAGCAGACTTCGATTTTTTGAACCCAATATCACCTCTCCAATTTTTCGTATGCCGAACTTCAGCAGCCCACCATACGTCATTATTACATGGAATGGTGTAATTCATCGGACCTCCCATATTTTTGCACTAATCAAGCTTGATGGCGTGCGGTGGGGTCGGCTCAATTACACCATAGTGTGGTAGAGGATTAAATAACCTACCATATACCATATGGTGTAATTGAGGTGGGATGATGTTCAGAACTGTAAAGGACAAGGAATATATGGCAGACTACATTAGGAGACATGGTTACGTGACGGTCAAAGTAGAGGAAGATCGAACTAGCATAGGTGACCTTGCCATATTTTGTGGTTTGCTCTTCCCGTACAACCCAAGAAAAGCTAAACTTGCAGAAGTTCTTCTTCGTGAGATGAGCCGGAGGAAGACCCGTCGAATGGAGCTTACTTCCATCTCAAACGAGATATGTCGGAGGGAGCACTGCAGTGCAACTACCCTCTCACAGACTTGGAAAGCCCTACTGAATAGCGGTCTCCTAGTAAGGACTAGACGCAACGAGCCAGCCCAACTCAGTGAGACATTTTCTAATCGTCTCGAGATGATAGCTAACTACTGGCGCGAGAGAGTGAAAGAGATCCCAAAAGGAGAACTGGCCCGATAAAGCTGTGCGACTGCGAAAACATCTTTCTCCTCAAAGATAGGATAGTTAATAATATACCTATAGTCGAGGATCGCATGTTGGGAGAAGATCAGAGACACCGCGAACTCCATGATGACCCTCCAATGATATGCGAAAATTACTGTTTTGCCTTTAGAACAAGATCTATGAACTGGTCAAAGGGCATTATGACAACCATGAAGAACTCCTAAAGAGAGTTGTGTGATGTGTGGAATATAGGCTAAGGTTCCAGGTTATTCTAAATAATTTTTCTCTTTCAATGAATTGATTGTCTCCTTCAACCTAGCCACGCTTAGCCCCAATTCCTCACTCGCCTGTGAGAGGGAGATCCTCCCGCCGTGCTTGGTAATATAATTCAGTACTTCCTGCTCCGAGTCCGTTAGTATGAAAGAAACCTTTATTGGACTGTGGGGTGCCGCTGGCGGTTTAACTGTCTCAGGAGTGACGGATTGCGGAGCAGCTTTCTTCTGGGTGAGACCGCGGATGAGACCGTATACCCAAAACAAACCCGAGTAGCGCCATATCCACAGCACTTCCCCCCACCACTACTAGCTCACCACTTTCATATGCCATATAGATAGAGAACCATATAGCAAATCCCATAATCACCATAAGCACATTTAAAATTACCTTAGATGTTTTCATCTTCTCCCCACTTAACTTTCAAGTGGCTTTCGTTATTTAAAACTAATTGCCCGAAGAGCTTAATGCATACCTCTGCGTATTTCAGCTTTGAAAACCTCGAGTTTTATTGATATAAATGAGCCCTCATAGTAAACCTTCGTTAAAATATAAATATGCCACGGGCTGCAAGCTGAAAAATAATTTTGTTTATCTTCTCGTCCACTTCCTTACTCCATGCGTTAGCTCGCTCAGCGTTGTAGTTTATTAGGGAATAGATGTTGTTTATGTCCTTCGCCACTACATTACTCCACGCGTTCGCTCGCTTCTGGAACTCATCAAATCTGTTATTCAAGCCATCAATCGCGTCGCACAAACTCTTCAGCTTTTCCTCATTACTCAGTTCTTCCCAGATAAGAACTCTTTTCGGTTTAGAATTCACTTGGGAGGTTTTCTCTGACACCCCTCCAGCTGTTGGCTGGGCTTGCGGCCCCTTCTTCTGAACAGAGTTCATTTTTCCCTCCTCATTAGGTTCTAAGTTTTCTAATACGAGATTTACGGTTTTTTACCTTCAAAAAATTTTCTACATTTCGAGTTTCTCAAAGAGATCTTGTCTCTTCAACCGAACTTGGGGGTAAATTTTTGACTTTGGGGGGCGTTCGAGATCTGAGTTTTAAAGCGCAGTGGAGCGATTGTCAGAGGCGCGCGGTATCGGGTGAAGGGAGACCTTGAGGGCCTCGAAGATGTCAGGTTCAGCCGCCTCAAAGGTTGATCGGGGCTGAAAAACCTGTATGAACGTGTATGAGCGGGTAATACCATTTAAGATGAGAGGGCTAGGATTGTCATAGCCTCGACGAGGTTCACGGTTTATCAGCCGCACATTCTCATTTCTCGCCGAATTACTGGTGTAGGCTCTATGGAACCACGACTGGAGGGGTCTCCTTTAACCTCCGGCTTCTGGCTCCTCGGTCAGCTCGCCGAATTTTTTGAGGTGGCGGCTTGTAGCTTTCTGGATTATAAGTTGCTTCCCCTTTATCTTTACATGGACCCTAAGGCTTGGATCTTTAAATGGGAAGCTGGAGTCGCTAACCAGTTTCGTGGGCAGGTATATCCTAGGCGAGATATATGCCCGTCCAGTCTTGGTCTGCTTCTCGGTAACCTTGTAGCTGGCCAGAGCTTCTTTCATAGAAAATCACTTTCCAATTTTCTTTACATTTTCTTTAAGATTTTCTTAAGTAAAATTTTACTAAATATCAGCTATAAAAGAGTAACGCGAAGGTGAACCAAGTTGCATATAATTATCTGCTAGCTTCTAAAAATTGGAGACCACATGAGCTGTCCAAAATTTCGCACACTAGAAACTGGTTTAACCTAGTGATGGAGAGAGAAACTTTGATACCTTGGATTAGATAAAGTTCAGTATAGTATGGAGGTTTGTCGTTATGTCCTATGTGCATGAAGGAGATGAGGTTGACTTTGAGATTGTGAAAGAGGAGTGGAGTGAGTATAAACTTAAAGATGGAGCAACATTGAAAGTGAAACCGATCCTTCTCGGCGTTCTCCGTACAAACCAGCATGACCCCCTAGGAAACCCGGTATATATAGTCTCTTCCCAAAACGCAATCCGCGTGGTAAACGTCCCTTTTGAACTCAAGAAGAGGCCGAGGGGGCAGCAGGTAGTCTAAGCTAGCCGAAGGCAGCCCTACGAAGAATTTCTTACAAACTTTTTTAAACATCAAAAGGCGTATGATTCTGCAATTTGATCAGTCGTTTGACAGAGACATTAGGCGTGTAGTTATATGAAGGGTAGGAAAATTGGCTGGCTCATATGGTTCACGTTCTTCGTCGTCATAGACTTTGCAGTTCCCTACTTGCTACTTAAGGATGTTCAAAGTTTTTATGGGGCATACCTCTTCTGGGTGTTGATAACTATCATTGTCCTAGTTTCCGCAATAGTGTATATGCGCCCTTGGAAGGATGTGAAGAGCCTTTGATAGAAGCCACTTGGATCTACCTTGCAATCATCATATGGTTTGTTGCAGGGTGTATTGTGTCACACTTAGCACGGAGAAGGATGGGCAGAGGAGTTTCAGAATATTTCATAGCGAACAGGAAACTAGGCGGCTTCATCTCAGCGATGACTTACAGCGCAACCACTTATAGTGCATTCATGATGGTCGGCCTTGTTGGGTTAACTTATAGTACAGGCGTCGCCAGCCTAGGTTTCGAGTTAACGTACCTTATCGGAACTGGTATGCTCTTAATATTATTCGCTCCGAGATTCTGGCTAGCTGGCAAGAGATACCAGTATATAACTCCGGCTCAATTGCTGAGCGGGAGATACGAAAATCCCCTGGTAGGCGCAGTAACCACAGCCCTATGCCTCGTTATGCTTGTTCCTTACGCCTCCGTGCAGTTCATGGGAATTGGCTACCTTGTTGAAAGCCTCTCAGGCGGGACGATAACCTATATGGTAGGCTGCCTTATCGTGGCGGGAGTTACTCTTATCTATGCATGGTGGGCTGGGATGCGGTCTGTTGCGTGGACGGACGCCGTCCAAGCTGTAATAATGCTTGCCACATCGCTCTTTCTGTTACTCTTTATCATATTCACATTCTTCGGCGGCTTCGGCGATTTCATAGTTAATGTCGAGTCTTCTATTCCCTCACACCTCACAGTTAAGTGGCCGTTTACTCTCTTCTTGGGTCTCTCTCTGCCTTGGTTCTTCTTCGCCGTAACCAACCCTCAAGTTACACAGAGACTCTTCATACCAACGAACGTTAGGAGCTTAAAGACCATGGTGAGAGGTTTCTTGATCTTCGGATTCATATACACCATTATAGTAACCCTCTTCGGTCTGGCCGCCAAGATTGTAGAGCCTAACCTGAAGATCGCGGATATGGCTATGCCTATTCTATTGAGCAGAACTCCAACGCTCGTCGCTCTCTTAGCATTCGTAGGCATAGTAGTTGCAGCCACCTCAACCCTCAACTCCATAGTGCTCACATTGAGTTCTATGTGTTCAAGAGACATCTACAGGACAATTAATCCTCTATCATCTGAGGAGAAGGAATTACTGGTGGGCAAGGTAGTGATACCTCTCATGACAGTTGCATGTTTTGTATTTGCACAACTGAGACTTGAACTGATAGCTGTGCTCTCGTCTATGGCGTCTGCTGGGCTGCTTATGCAGCTTCCCGCAGTTGTGGGAGCCTTCTTCTGGAAGAGAGGTACAGCAGTTGGAGCATTGAGCAGCATAGCTATTGGTGGAATTATTGTTGGAGGGATGCTCATCGCAGGCTGGTACCCCTTAGGTCACTGGCCAGGAGTTTGGGGTCTAGCCGCAAGTAGCCTAATATTTGTAGGCGTAAGCCTACTTACTGAACCGCCCAAACGGGCTGAAGAGTTTTTGAGAAACATAAATGAAGCGTTAAAAACGCATAACATGTAGAGGCATCTACCTCTTCAACTACGAGGAAGCCTGAACCTGTCCAAAAATTGGAAACCGGTAGCCCTGTTGAGACCGTTATATATGTGGCTTCAGAGACTTTTCATGCTATGATTATTTTAGGTTAAGTGAGGCTTCCGCGGAGTTACACTCCATAACTAATTTGTTTATATGTGTTGGTAGCCCGGGGGAGATTTCCGCTCGAGTAGCCGAGTTTCGAACTCCCGTCGGCGGGTTTCTCCTCTCGAAGAGAACCAAAGCCCGCTATGCTTGGCCGCTACACCACCGGGCTAACCTCCTATGATAATAGCGTAAGTTAACAGATTTATATTCTCCTTCTTCGCAAAAACTAGGATGAAGAACTTTTTGATAAATAATTAAAAAAGATTAGATAAAAGGTTTAGTCTTCTAGGCCTGTTGGCGCCGGCCCGACTGGTGGTTTAGGCGAAGCTGTTGGCCCCTTAGTTCTCTCCGCAGTTATGACATCATCTATTCTGAGGATCATTGACGCTGCTTCGACGGCTGACTTCAAAGCCTGCTCCTTAACCTTCAGAGGTTCAACCACGCCAGCCTCCATCATATCGACAACCTTGCCCTTGAAGACGTCAACACCATGCCAGAGGCCTTCCGCCTTCTCATGAGCGGCTCTTAGTGAGACAATTATATCTATCGGATCTAAGCCTGCATTCTCAGCTAGCGTCCTCGGTATACCCTCAATAGACTCCGCAAAAGCCTCAATAGCCAGCTGCTCCCTACCACCGACCTGAGCGGCATAGTCCCTCAGCCGCTTAGCCACTTCGGTCTCTATGGCTCCTCCCCCAGCCACAATCTTGGGGCGCTCATACACGTCTGCCACCACACAGAGGGCATCATGGAATGCCCTCTCAGCTTCGTCTACAAACCGTTCAAGGCCTCCGCGTAGGAAGATAGCCACCGACTTTGGGTCTTTGCAACCTTCGATAAAGACCAGCTTGTCGTCACCGAACTTCCTCTCCTCCACCAGATCCGCGTAACCAAGGTAATTACTGGTAACACCCTCGAGACTGTTTGCCACTTTGGCGCCGGTAGCCCTAGCAATCTTCTGCACATCAGAGCCCTTTATTCTGCGTACCGCCATTATGCCTTCCTTTGCTAGGAAGTGTTGAGCTACATCGTCGATGCCTTTCTGGCAGAGTAGGACATTAGCACCAGTAGCCTTCACTTTATCGACCATCTCCTTTAACATCTTGGTCTCCTCGTCGAGGAAAGCTTTCATCTGGCGCGGGTCTTTTATACGGATCTCGGCGCTCATGTCGGTCTTCTCTATCTCCAACGGGAAGTCTAGGAGAAGTATCTTGGCGTTCTCGACTTTCTTAGGCATTGCCGGGTGTACGACTTCCTTATCTATGATTATCCCTTTGATCAGTTTGGTGCTCGAGAGACTCTCACCGGCCTTCTTAACCACTTGCACCTGTTCAACGTCAGCAAAGTATGTATCTCCTCTCTTTTCTACAATCTGCTTCACAGCATCTATTGCAATGTCTGTAATTGATCCGCGTGCTGAACTTATCGCTTTGCTGCGTATCGAGGTACTTGCAACCTTCGTTAACATCGCACGATCATTAACGTCGACTGGCATGGCGATTTCGTCCATTATCTGAAGAGCCTTATCAGCTGCCTTCTTATACCCAGCCACTATGACCGTTGGATGTATGTTCTGGTCTAAAAGCTCTTCTGCCTTTTTAAGAAGTTCAGTTGTGATAACAACCACGGTGGTGGTGCCGTCGCCAGCCACGGTGTCCTGTGCCTTAGCAGCCTCCACCATCATCTTGGCTGCAGGGTGTTGGACATCTATCTCCTTGAGAATTGTAGCTCCGTCGTTTGTCACCGTTACGTCGCCAAGGCTGTCCACCAGCATCTTGTCCATACCCCTTGGGCCAAGAGTAGACCTTAAAACTTCGCCAACTAGGCGAGCTGCCATTATATTATTTCTCTGGGCTGTACGCCCCCTTGTGCGCGCTGCGCCTTCTTTTAGGATCAATATCGGTTGTGTTGCTGCCATATGGCTACCTCCTTTCTCTAGCCTAGATCAACTTCTAATTTGGGCGTGCAATAAGATCTAGTGCGTGGATATAAATTTTTTTATCAGCTCTGCTCCTTTAAGAGCTTCTTTACGGCTAATTCAATGTCTTCTCTTTTAACCGTCTTCCGTCCGGCGTGGGCGCAGTAGTCCATAGCCTCCTTAGCTATTCTAATCGCCAGCTCCTCTAACGACTTCCTTAGCTCATCCGCAGCGGTTTCACTCACCCTGTAGGCTCCAGCCTTTTTGATCAATCTGTGTAAAGGAGCTAGAGACATCTCTTTAGCTGCCACATCTAACCTCCTCTAACTTTATTCAGGATTTTAAGCTATATAAAAGCTTTAATAGCTAAGAATTATGGGCAGTAGAGTATTTTTCAGATCTTCCACCTTAAAACCTCAACCAAACAATGCATGAGGCATTCTTCCCCGAGTTACAAGTTTAAATCGAATACACAGGTGTCATTAAAAAATGGTGATGAATTTGATAAGCACATATGGAGAAGCGAAATCCATCGGACCCTACTACATTGACTCCCACATCCACCTAGCTGACCCCACGTATGAAGATGATCTGCAGCAGATCCTCAAAGCAGCAAGAGAGGTAGGCGTTGTGGCAGTTGTGGCCAACTCTGAGGATCTAGATTCAAGCATCGCCACCATAGAGTTGGCCTCAAAGTTTCCGGACATCATATACCCGGCCGTAGGCATCCACCCTTGGCGTGCCTCCTCACTGAATCCAGGAGAGGTTGAACAGCTTATCGCGTATATTGCTTCAGTTAAGGACGAATTGGCGGCAATAGGAGAGGTTGGGTTAGATGGCATGTATAAAGATAGCCAAAGTTCTACTGGCTCTCAGATCCAAGTCTTCCATATGATGCTCAATATTGCGAGTAAAATGCGACTGCCCGTGATAATTCATTCAAGGATGGCTGTGCAATCTGTCCTAGACTGCATTGGATCCTATGATCTTATCAGCGTGATACTTCACTGGTACAGTGGACCTGTGGAATTTCTGAATCAGATGATTCAAAAAAGCTATTACATAACTTTTGGTCCCTCCCTCACATATGCTAAGCACATCCAGAACATAGCGGAGAGAGTGCCAATGGATTTGATCTTGACTGAGACAGACGGTCCAGTTCAGTTCCGTGGCATCTTTAAGAATGTGAAGACTTCGCCTAGCCTAATACCATATGTAACAGAAAAGCTGGCTGAGATTAAAAAATCAACAGTCCAAGAGCTTGCAGCTCAGATTCTTAGAAACAATGTCTCAGCGTTTCCAAAGCTCTCCAGCGGTCTCAGAAGCCTACTATACCTTTAAGCCGAGATAGAGACGGCTGATTAGTGAATAGTGAGTTAACATTTTATTGAGAGGTGAAGTTTAGGTATAAGCTAAGATTCGGGTTAGGAGACGAGGTGAGTAGATGCGGATTAAAAGAGTTGCGAAAATGCTCGTTGAAAAGTATCCTGGGAAGTTCTCTAATGAGTTCGGTGCAAACAAAGCGGCAGTAGCTCAGCTGCTGGACGTTAAATCAAAGAAGATAATTAACCAGATTGCGGGCTATATCACGCAATTGAAGAGATCTTCAACTTGAATTTTAAAACAAAAACTAGCGGCTGTGAGCTGTTACAGGATTTAGCCTCCATGAAACCAATATATACTTGGTCTTGGTGTAATTGTGATATCTCTGTTCAAGGTTATTTCATATGCCTAGCCCTAGGGGTCTATGGTGGTTGTTAGATTGAATGCGGATTACATAAACCCTCTTATTGCTCAGTTAGGATTTGGGGGTAGTGTAGGTTTCATAGTAGGCTTTGCCTTAAAGAAGATAATGAAGATTTTTATAGTGTTAGTTGGGGTATTTTTTGTGGCACTCCAGTATCTTGCATATATAGGTTTCATTGAGATAAAATATGAGAAGTTCGCAGAGGCAGCTGAGGGATGGCTGGCAACTTTCCAGGGAGAACTTAGCGCTCTATCCATCCTAGCAGCTAACATTCCTTTCGTTGGTAGCTTCATTGTAGGGCTTGCTTTAGGCCTTAAGACTGGCTGAACTAAACCTGCTACCATTAATCGATGTTAGACCTAGGCCGCCTTGTCTGAAATGTTTGAGAGGGTTAATCTTGGACTTGGTGTTTCTGGTTTTAGATTCGCTTATAGCCTACCCTGAAGCTACCTTGTTTCCGACTGCCTAAATGGTTCGGAGGCTGCGATATGAAGCCGTATTTATGGTTCCTCCTCCTTAGGCTTGGAGAGCTTGGTGCTTTAAGTGAGGCTATCCTAACTTCTACAACTACCTTAGCCGAGGATCTTGGCTGTTCTCAGCAGACAGTTTCTAGATGGTTGAAATGCCTTTCCGAAGGCGGCTATATCGATAGAAGAATTGACATGCGAGGTGAGCATGTTGAAATTACTAGGAAAGGTGCGGAGGAACTGACTAAGATCTATTCAGCCCTAGGAGCTCTTCTCCGTGGGAGGAGACGGCGAGTTGTTTCTATTGAAGGGAAACTCTTCAGCGGGTTAGGGGAGGGTGCCTACTATGTATCAAAGGACGGTTATATGAAACAGTTTACTTCCAAGCTAGGTTTCAAGCCTTACCCAGGAACTTTGAACCTTAGACTCTCGAGGTTAGCTGATGTAACCTTAAAGAAAGAGTTGGAGAGATCTCCGGGAATCCTCGTGGAAGGTTTCTCTAACGACAAAAGAACATATGGTTCCCTGAAATGTTTTAACGCGGTGGTGGAGGGAAAGTGTAAGGGTGCCGTAGTACTGATTGAGAGAAGCCATTATGGACCTGACGTAGTGGAGGTAGTTGCCCCAGTCTACCTTAGGGACGAGTTAAAGCTCTTTGATGGAGCAACAGTAAAGGTTAAGGTCTTCCTCTGAGACGCAAGTTTGCCAGATACTCGATAGGGTAAACAGTATTCCTTTTTTTATCTTAAACCTCCATAATAAGCTCGCCACAGCCTATCATAATCTTCTTCTATCACTTTTGCATCCGACCCCTCAAAAACTAAGATGTATTCAAGGTTTTTCCATAAGCCTGTTTCGGTGAGGTTTACTGAACCTACAACGGCATATTCTCCATCCACCACGTAAATTTTAGCGTGAGCCAAGTCGAACCCATATTTTTCAGAATCAACAGCTATTATTCTTAAGATCGGTTCAGTTTTTTCTTTCTTTAAAAAACCTATAACCCTTTTTAGTATACCTCCCTTTTCTTTCAGAATGTTGTAACTTTTTCTGCTAACGTCAAAAGTTTCATTTTGAGAATTGGGTTTACCCCGAATTTGAAGCATTACCCAGACATTAACGCCTCTCTTAGCTAGATCGACAAGTCTACTAGCATATATGGGCGAAATCCAAGGGCTGCAGATCTTAACGTATTTTTTAGCCCCCAAAAGTTGGTTCTCAATATAGGTCCCCACATTAGTGCCAAGATAGCTCCTCAATCTAAGAACCTCTTAGGCATCCTTACGAGTGAGGCATTTTTTTATATTTTAATTATAGCATGAAAGATGCTCTCTCAACATATCTAAGCAATAATAGTCCCGTAAAATGTGTGTAACAGATTTTCTCGACTATATAGGATGACTTGCGAGAGGATCCATGCTTATTCCGCAGGGAAAGATGAAAAGAATATCTAAATTTGGTAGCGGGGTATGGATTTGAACCATAGATCTCGGGGTTTCTCAGAGAGCTTATGAGCCCCGCGGGTTAAGCCTGGCTACCCCACCCCGCTAAGATAGGAGTATTACGCTTTACTTATAATTTTATCGATTAGCCCCCAATTATATCCAGTATTTGTCGCCTTCTGTCGCATTTATCTTGAAAACCAAGATTAGTAGTGTCTTGTCAGAGTCATTCACGACGGAATGAACGTCGCCTGGCTCTAAAAGTATTAGATCTCCCGCCTCGATTTTAGGTGTACCGTCCCCTGTGGAGATGTATCCTCCTCCCTCTATGACATAGAGGATCTCAGTAGTCACCTTATGGTAGTGAGGTTTCTCCTTCTCACCTGGGTCAACTTCAGCCAGCTGAATTATAGCTCCCTTCAACTTAATTTCCTCACCTCTTAAGAGAACCTTTTTCGAGTACCCCGTGCTCCTAGTCCATTCCAGTTCCATATGCCTAACTATCTTCACAATGGACACCGCGGTAACTGTCAGTGTTTTGCTGTCAGTCTCTCAGGTCTCTAACTCTCACACATGCGCTGTATAGATATAATGCTCCTGCCTATTTTTAATTTCGAGTAGAAGCATTATATTCACGGTCGAGATTATGAAGGTTAGAGCTCATCTCTGGATTAGCGGACTGGTTCAAGGCGTCTTCTTCCGACACAATACAAAGCAGGAGGCACGCAGGTTAGGGGTCACCGGATGGATCCGGAACCTTGAAGATGGGAGAGTTGAAGTCGTTTTGGAGGGGGAGAAGGAGAATGTGGACAAGGTGATTCAATATTGCCGCAAGGGTCCTCCAGGTGCGCATGTCACAGATATCGAGCTCAAGTGGGAGGATTACACAGGGAAATTCAAAGAGTTTAAGATAGTTTACGACATACCCAACTCTCGACTGACAGCCTCACCTGATGTGTAAATGGATCTGATACATATTCTCGAGTTCGCTTTAGCGGGGATTCTCCTAAAGATGGCAGACAAATACGGAGAAGAACGCAACAGCCTTATCGGCTATGCCTCGGCGTTCGCTGCCGCATCTCTCTTCTGGCTACTGGTGAATGTAGACCATTACACCTCAACAGCCATCCTAGCAGTCGTTATAGGCTGTATAGCCTCACTCAAAGTTGACAGATGGAACTTAGCCGCCGGATTAGCTCTTCTAGTGGCATTAATGGTGATTATCGGTTTAGAGTTTCCAGTCTTGCCGGCTCTTACAGCTCTCTCAGTTGCTGCGTACCTTGACGAGGCTGGCCATGATAGGCCATGGAGGATGAGGTATGTTAAACTGCTCTTCCGGTATAGGTTTTTCTTGAAGGGGGTAGCGGTTCTTCTAGCCGTAATAGGACTTCTGAATATGCTAAGTGCGGTAGGCTTAATCACCTTTGACATCTCATACGAGGTAGCTGGGGCCATGCTGAAGCGGGGTAGGTCAACTGTGGAGGCCGATTGAGCCTAGACCGTAGAACTCGGCGAGGGAGAGCGTTCTAAGTTGGTAAGAACCAGTCTTCTCACGCCCATACCTCATGTAGGGTTTGGTGAGATGTCGATGCGCCCTAGGTGGTGGAATGTAAATCCCCGGCGACAAGTTTCGCCTCTCAACCTCTCTAACTCTCTTCAAATTTCTCTCCTTAAGACCGCACCTCCTACACTCAAACCCTTTATCGACGCCTAGAGAACTCATTCTCCTCATACATCGAGGGCAAGACGGATTCACAAGTCTAACTTTCTCCGCTACATCCAGAATTTCAAGCTTCTCGAGGTTTATCGTTCGAGGATTAGTCTTGCTAGATTTCCTAACCCCACCATACACTCTAACCTTATCCCCTGGAACTAGCATTCTAACGACATGCGTGAATGAGCCTGTGGGCTCGTAGGCTGCACAATCAATCTCGCCAGTTTCATCCACCAAAGTTAAGATCACATGCCCCCCTGGAATAGTGACAGGCCAGCTTGCAACAGAACCCTCGACGACGACCGGAAGGAAGGGACGGATCTCATTGATCTTGTAGACGGTCTTGAAGTGGCTGTCAGTCCCGTGGTTGGTTCTGAATATAACCCACCTCTCGATCTCTTCAGACACCTTCACAATGCTCAGCGCCTCACGCACCACCCCCGGCGTCTCTCCCCTGATGCCGAGGAGCACCGGGTCTGGACCCCTCGGGGTTATTAAAATTCTTCCAGTCTCGGAGTCTATGTTATTAAAGGTTAAGCCTTTGGTCCTCTTATCCATTTCAACAACCGATCCTACGTCAACTATCCTCGGCTTACCCCGATTCTCCGGCAACCTGTAAGCTATTGCCTCGTAAGTACAATCGCCTCTGAATAGTCCCCCAACGGCTGCGAGAGCACCTATGATACCCCTACGCCCCTTAAGCGCCACAGCCTCAACAGGGAGATTATTCAGTATATTATTTGCCGCCTTGAAGTTGACTATTCTACAGACAGCCTCTGCAGAGAACTCTAACAAAGCTTCAGGAACTTCACCCTTCAAGAACACTACTCCAGGGTCAGTTCGTTCAGATGCCAAGTCAGAGTTCCGCTCCACACAATGTATCACCACTTCTTTTATCGTGTCAATCTCAGCAGGGTCAGGGCTGAGCCTCAGACAAATGGCGCCATTTCCTCTAGTCTTCCATGGTATATTTGGGTTGAGTCTGAGTATGTTTGGGTAATCGATGAATGCCACATTATACCTTGAAAGCTCTTCAACCAAGAGAGCAGCAACATATGTTGTGCAGCCCCCTTTAAGCGAGTCTGTATCATCGATACCTATGTGAAACTGAGGCACCATCCCAATCTGGCTCTACCAAGATAGAGAAAGGCACCACACCTCGAGGGGTGGGCTGGTTTTTATAGGTCTATTTCACGCCGCCCTCTACGACGATCATAGTCAAGGTAGACCTTACCTTGTCCAGTCTCCGAATGCTCCAACTGATACACTCCTTCAGCTTGTCCATGCTGTCAGCCTCAACCTTAGCCAGAACATCATACACGCCGTAAACTATGTAGGCTTCCTTGACACCATTCACTTTCTTCAGTTCTTGGAGAACTTTATCTTCAGCTCCAATTTCAGAGTTGATCAACACAAAGGCCGTTGGCATAGCGACAACCCCGTCTAACTGTGCTTATATCACACTTAGACTTTAAACTTTTTGATTTATGGCTGGTGGTGAAACAGTGTATGAAGGTTTGAGTGCCAGAGAAATGGCTGCTATAGAGCAGAACGCCGAGTATTTGGGGGTTTCAATGGGTCAGTTGATGGAGTGCGCGGGTAGGGCTGTAGCGGAGGTAATCTCTTCAAGGCTGAAGCCTGAGAGCAGATGCACCATCTACGCGGGTACTGGCAGAAACGGCGGGGACGGCATGGTTGCTGCGAGGCATCTTGCTTCGAGAGGGTTTAAGGTTACTGTGATACTTGTCGGCTGCGAGGAGCGGATAACAGACCCCAACGTTAGGCGAAACTGGGAGACCATACGCAGAATGACGGCCACCGTGGAGACACTAATCGCGAAAGATTCAACGATGCTACCCACACAAGTTCAAACCGATATAGTAGTCGATGCGCTATTGGGTACTGGTGCCCGAGGTAACATCACACCCCCAATCCTTCAGGCTGTGATTAGCATAAACAATACAAGAGCGTTCCGTGTGGCAGTAGATATCCCCACGGGCATCGACGCCTCTACTGGGGATGTTCTGGGAGAGGCTGTCAAAGCAAACTTGACTGTTACCTTCCACAAACCGAAGAGAGGTCTCCTTAAGGCTGTGGAAGGTTACGTTGGGGATTTGGTCACCGTGGATATTGGCATCCCCAAAGAGGCTGAGATTTATGCCGGCCCAGGCGATGTATACCTTGTCCGTCGGCCCAGACCACACTTAGCCCATAAAGGGGATTTTGGAAGACTGCTAGTCATAGGTGGGAGTGAGACTTATGTGGGTGCACCAGCCATAACTGGACTGGCAGCCTTGCAGACTGGAGTTGACTTGGTGTATGTGGCTGCCCCTAGAGAGGTTGCCTACGCGATCTCAACGATATCCCCCGACTTGATAACCGTGAAACTTAGTGACAATCATCTTACTGAAGACGGCTTGGCTGTTGTGGCGCCTTTCATCGAGAAAGCTACTGCCGTCGCGATTGGGCCTGGCTTAGGTCTCCACCCTGATACAACCCAGGCTGTAGAGTCTCTGCTAAGGAGGATTGAAGTGTCAAACAAACCTCTCGTCCTAGATGCAGACGGTCTTAAGGTGTTGGGGTGGATGCGGGAGAGACCAAAATTTACAGCCGCAGTGCTCACACCTCACGCTGGTGAGTACAAAATTCTCACGGGCGAAGAGCCTCTGCCACAGCTGGAGGCAAGGTCGAGGCAGGTTAGAAAGTCAGCGGAGATGCTTGGGGCGGTTGTTCTACTTAAGGGACCTGTGGATGTAATCTCTGACGGTCGCAGGGTTAAACTGAACTTCACTGGAAATCCAGGGATGACCGTGGGAGGCACGGGTGATGTTCTGACTGGCGTGGTGGGGGGTTTCTTAGCTCAAGGTGTAGATGTCTTCGAAGCTGCAGTAGCTGGTGCCTTTGTTAATGGCGCGGCAGGCGATCTGCTCTATAGAAAGAAAGGGTACCACATCTTGCCCACTGATCTGATAGAAGAGATCCCCTACGTCATAGAACACCCAATGGAGCACATAGCTGTGAAGCAAGACCGCTAGAAGAATGAAGACTCAACAGCCAATATCTCTTCAAAGCTTCGTGCTCGACTATACTCTTCCAGCAACTCCCGATTGAGGGAGAGGAAACTTGCCCCCCATTTATAAATAGAGAGAAGACTCTCAGCTTCAATCTTAAAACCAGCGATAAAGAGGGTGGCTGCTAAAGCCTCAACAGAGCTCAAAATGGCTCTATGCCCATAATTCACAGGGTTCCCTGCGATGAGAGTGGGAAGCCTTCGGTTTATGCCTGGGAACCTTCTAGAGAAGACTTTCTTGAACATCGCCCAGGAACAGTCGATAGCAACGAGACCCCACCGTGCTACTGCATCCCGGTCGGCGGGGGAGAAGATGTCGTTAGAGACTGGGTTGAGCACAACGGCACGTTTAGGAATGTTTGACATTCGTGTTATTGGAGTGGCGAGGCGTAGGCGGCGAAGCTTTGCGGAGGTACATTTTTCAGGGTCATCTTGCCGCATCTCATAAACGTAAAGCTTAACCGGAAAACTGAACAGTTTACTACTCAACAGTAAAGCGTACCTCGAACTCTCGTGGTTGAGGTGGTTTGGCGTCTGGGCCGTAACCCGCTTTCTGTTTTAGGCGGCATGTGGCTAAGCGGACTACCCGCGTCTCGGGTGGAGCTCATAGACGCCTATTCGTCCTTGCACCCCGCAGAACAGCCGTTGCACTGTAACCAACGGGGTCCTAGGCGACTTACTACGCCTCATAGCCATATCTCGTTGGGCATATCGTTTCTGTGCTGTGGTTAGGGCTCTCGCCCTGCGCCTTGCGGCGCTGCGGGTCCACCGTGTGAGCGGAGTTTCCTCCAGCCTTAAGGCTGGGAAGCCGCCCACCCACTCGCCAAACCACCTCAAAAATAAATAAATGCAAGTTTGAAATAAACTTAGAGATAGCTCCCGCCCAACCTCTCTAGGCAGAGACCCTTTAGCCTCCCAGCAGTAAATCCGCCTACCAGCCACCTTATAAGCCTACTGAGCGACTTCCTTTCCACCATAAAGTTTATGCCACTGTATTTTACGTCGAAAAGTATAAGGTTCTCGGCTGGCGCTGGTTTAGTAACTTTTTTGGGCTTGTAAGCGGGGTCTAAAAGTTGGCCTAGCAACTCGATATTGCTCCTACCCTGCCCAACCTCGATCAAGGCAGCTACTAACCTCCTTACCATTCCACGAGCGAACCCCTTCGCCGAGACCCGGAAGAGGATGAAGCTTCCCTCCCTATTCACTGTGAACTCATCAATTGTTCGCAGGCAGGGCGCCATACCAAGGGTGAAGTTTCGGAAGTCATGCCTCCCAGTTAATAGTTTAGCTGCTGTTGTCATCTCATCCAAGTCTTCACCCCGGTAGTAATGGAGATAAACGTATTCTCTACTCTCCGCCCTCTTCCTCGGGTTGAAGCCATCTGGAACCTTGGCTGAAGCCCACGCCGTTATGTCCAGGGGGAGGAAGGCATTGATACGGGGCGTTGAGAACTGTTCCTTGGTACTGAAGGCTACAGTCTGTGCGAGGGCGCTGACTCCTCTATCTGTTCTAGAGGCAGCTTGAAACCTAGCTGCGCTAGGATCTGTAACTAGTTTCGACTGTTTAAGGGCTTTAAGTATCTCCGAGGCCACGGTTCGCTCAGATCGCTGAGACTGGAAACCGTGATAGCTTCTGCCATCATAGTAAAATCTAACAGCGTAACGAGGCGTGGATGTTAGGCCTCCATCGCATGTTTTACGATGTGGGGGGCCTCTGGGATGATTAAGTTATGGAGAGCTGTTTCCACGGCGTTAGGGGAGCCTGGAAGGCAGAAGATAGCTTTGCCTCTCTTCACGCCGGCTATAGCCCTCGTGAGGATAGCAGCTGATCCTATCCTCTCGTAACTGATCCTCCTGAGAGCCTCGCCGAAGCCTTGAAGCTCCTTCTCCAGTAGTCTCCTGACGACTTCAATAGTAACATCACTTCTAGCGATGCCGGTGCCTCCGGTGGTGACTATTGCGTTGATTTGCTCATTCTCGATGATCTTTTCAATCGTGGCTGCTATCTTCTCAGGATCGTCTGGGATCAAGAAACGTGACGATATCCTGTGACCTGCCCCTTCGAGGAATTTAACTATCAGATCACCTGAGAGGTCATCGACCTCGAAACCTCTCCTACTCCGCTCATACTTTGAGGTGCTAATAGTAACTACAGCGAAGGTTAAGGAACGGGGCGCCTCATGTTTATGTTCTAAAGATGTGTGGCTCATGGTTTTTCAACAACCTTCCTCTCCACGATCAGATCTGTAATTCTGGTAGTGGGATATTGGCCGGCTTCATTCTTCTCATAAGGTTTAACCATGTCCCAGATGTTAAGGAGAGCGGTGGCTGTAGCTACAAGTGCCTCCATCTCAACGCCAGTCTTAGCCTCAGCCTTCACGGTGGATGTCACCTTAACCGTGTGCGTTCCCGTAATCTTAACGTCAATCTTCACATGTGTGATTGGAAGGGGATGGCATAGCAGGATGGTTTGACTTGTACTCTTAACTGCGAGGATACCAGCGATCTTAGCCATCTCAAGCGGGTCTCCCTTTTCCACATCTCCCCTTCTTATGCGGTCAACAGTCTCCGGCTTTAAGTGGATGCAACCCGAAGCTGTGGCTATTCGCACGGCGGATGGCTTACTCGATATGTCAATCATGGATATGTTACTCACTGGCAGTAGCCGCCTCCCTGTAAAAAATAATTCACCTAACGCATAAATAAACACTGTAAAGCTTCCCCGCCATGACGCATAAAATAAGGTCGCGCCGAATAAGTAAACCATTTTAAATTTGTTAAGCCAAACATCTAGGTTACATAAACCTTTTTAGCAAAATTTTAAAATCATAGCGGGTTAATCGCTCAGTAGGGAAGGATGTCGTGTCCGAGCTCTCCACGGGATTCAAACTAATGCGGAGGGCCCTCAACACAGGATCGGTGAGGGCGCTAATAAGGTACTGCATTAAGAAGTGCGAAAGATGCGGGAGGAGACCTATCGATACCTATCTAGACGAGTTATTAGGAATGAAGATTGAGAAATGCCTTGAGTGTAGAATCGCCCTAAGTATCCTCAGGTTTGTCACAGGAGTCACAGTCAAACCTGAAAAATGGAAGGGACCTGGAAATTCCAGCATCAAGGATGTTATAAGCAAGAGCTATTGGCGTAAGGGTGTTGTCTCGCTTCTGAAGGGTATCCTATATTTTGGTCCTCGTAAACCTTTCGTCACAGGAGCCCCACTTCTTGTTGTGTGGAATTTCACTAACCGATGCAACTTGGCGTGCCAGCACTGTTACCAAGACGCCAAGCCTTCAGGTTTAAGCAATGAACTCACAACAGAGGAAGCCCTGAAGATTGTGAACGAGTTTGCTGAAGCTGAAGTTACCTCAATCTCCTTCTCAGGCGGAGAGCCCCTATTGAGGCGGGACATCTACGATGTGGCTAAGAGAGCTAAGGATCTCGGCATGTATGTCTCAATAGCAACGAATGGGACGATGTTAACGAAAGAGACTGCCCAGAAGCTGTCTGAGGCTGTACACTATGTGGAGATAAGTCTCGACGGCGTCACACCGTATATCCATGATGGATTTCGGGGAGTTAGCGGCGCATGGGAGAAGGCGATCCAAGGTATAAGGAACAGCGTAGAGGCAGGCCTTTACACCACAATAGCCACCACCGCCACTAAGATTAACCTCGCAGAAATCCCTGAAATAGTCCGTTTCACCGAAGAAGTTGGCGCTAAGGGCTTCCTCTGCTTCAACTTTATTCCAACTGGCCGAGCCTTTGATGCCAAAAACATTGATCTAAGCCCTACCGAGAGGGAGAACCTTCTCAAGTTCCTCTACGAGAAGCTGGTAGACTTCACGATAAACGGGGGCCCAAACATCTTCGTCACTGCTCCTCAATTCAGCCGGGTTGGTATTCAACACTCAAAAACCCTCAAAGAAAAGTTCGCCAGTCAGTGCAGAAACTCTGCACTAATACCCACGACTCACTACGGTAACCTGCCAGACGTTACTACGGAGGTCGCTGGCTATATTGGCGGTTGTGGGGCGGGGAGGGTCTACTGCGGGCTTAACCCAGATGGGGTTCTCATACCTTGCGTTTTCATGCCTATTCCCCTAGGCAACTTGCGCAGGGAACGTTTTGAAGACCTCTGGGTGAACTCCCCGATACTTAACGATTTAAGGAACCGCGATAAACTTGTGGGGCGTTGTGGAAGATGCGGTTACAGGTATATATGTGGCGGGTGTAGGGCTAGGGCTTATGGCTACGCTGGCAATTATTTGTATCCAGACCCTGGCTGCATTAGAAGCCTTGAGGAGGCATAGACATAGGTTTCTAGCGATTCTAAGCTCGGCGACCCCGACATCCTAAGTTTCCATGAATGGCTTTTAAAGAGCTATAAGACTTCATCTATCTTTCGCGTCATGAAGAGCTGAGCGCAGAATGGAACCGTTTCCTCGCCTCTTTTCTCATACTGTATGACGAAGGACTTAGCCGTCGGGTAGATCTCTTTTATATAGTCGCCAATCTCCTCAGCTTCTAGGGAGAAACTATTCCTAGGTATACAGATGGTAGTTCTCTTCACCTGAAGATGCTCAATCTGGAGTGCGAAGGCACTCTCACGTTTCATAACCATATGAATTATGAGGGGGATCTTAACGAACTTGGATGAACTCTTCAGCTTACGCCGCGTTTCCCCTTCAAGCTCTTCCATAAAACATTCACTACGGAGGTAAAGACAGACACCAGTTATAATAAACATTACGTTTACAGTTGCCGTGATTCCGCCGCTAAATATCAAATATTCACCATTTCTGAATCACTCACTCGACGAGTGGGTAAATCTCTTCTGCCACATAGCTAAAGAAGCCTGAGGGGTCAAGCCGGTTGAAGATGGTGACAATGCCGTCGCGGGTTATCCCCACAATATGCCCATAACGTTTAGAGGTTATGACAATATACCAGATGCTCCCGTGCTTAAGGTATTCGGAGTATAGTCCGGTGTCGGCGAGGCTTGGACCGTAGAGGGAGAGTTTCTTGACGTTTGGTATGTCCACTTCATCGAAGAATATCACCTTTGTACCGTCAGGATTGCCCTCATGGTAGCGCTGTAGCGCCTCTTGGGGTATCCTAGCCTCTACAATGTAGCCCGTGGTGGCGAAGATTATTTCACTCAACCTGTTAGCGATATTGTTAGCGTTCCATTTCTTTTCAAGGACTGTAAGGAGGAGTAGACCTCGCTCATATGTAAAGGCAAATTGCGCCTCGATAGTTTTAGGCACGGGCACAAGCTCGCCATGGTGTCGAATATGAACAATCTTATCCTGAGCATAGAGACCCTCGAGAACATTTCTCCGCAGCGAGAGGTCTCTGAACTCCGTCACCAACCTAAACTCTTTATCCCCCTCGGTGTAGGATTCCTCCTCACGGTAATTCTTCAGCTTTGCAGCTACGGCATCAAGATCGATCTTCTCTCTAACCTTAAAGATCTTTCCGGCTAAAACCAAACCTAACACCACCAAAAAATAGATTTAACCCAGTCTTCAATGTAGCGCTCTATTGTTCACAGTGCTTCTCCGTTAGTAGCTAGCCTCACCGCACATGCGGTTAACCTTATAACGCCCAACGCCCTCTAACCCTTTGCGGGTATCTATGAGTCAAGATGAAGCAGTCATGTGGGTTGAGAAGTACAGGCCAAAAACTTTGGCCGAGGTGGTTAACCATGAGAGCATCGTTGAAAGCCTTAAGGGCTTCTTGAGGAAGCCTCTCACGATGCCTCACCTCCTCTTCGCAGGGCCGCCGGGTAACGGGAAGACTACGGTGGCGCTTTGCGTAGCCCGACAGCTTTTGGGTGAGAGTTGGCGGAATTATACGTTAGAGCTTAACGCCTCTGATGAGCGTGGGATTCAAATGGTTCGTGAGCGCATAAAGACTTTCACCCGTCATATAACTGGTGCGATGGCTAATGTGCCTTTTGGCATAGTGATCCTTGACGAGTGCGACCAGATGACGGCTGACGCGCAGACGGCTCTAAGGCGTATAATGGAGGCAAACTCGCTCACCTCACGCTTCATTCTCGTCTGTAACTATTCCAGCAAGATTATTGAGCCTATTCAGAGTCGATGTGCCATCTTTCGTTTTGCCGCCCTCAGCAGAGAGTCGGTAGTTGAGCAGCTTCGTTTTATAGCTAAGAAGGAGAGGGTCGAGCTCCATGCCGACGCCATAGACGCGATAGTAGAATACTGCGACGGGGATCTACGGCGTTCAATCAATACTCTTCAAGCCGCAGCTGTTCTGGGCAAGACGGTTGATAAAAAAACCGTTCTAAACGTGATTGGTCAAACGAGCTCTGAAGAGGTCTCGAAGATAGTAAAGACAGCGCTCGGCGGGAACTTTCTTGAGGCTAGGAAGCTACTCTACGAGTTAATGGCAACTCAAGGCATGTCTGGGCTAGACATCATACGCCAGATCCACAGGGAAGTAGCTAATTTGAAGGTTACACCAGAAGTTCAAATCCAACTAATAGATCTCCTCGGTGAGTATGATTTCCGCCTTGCGGAGGGAGCCAACGAGGACATCCAACTCAGTGCCCTACTTGCACAGCTCTCACGTTTAAGCGCAAAAACGGGAATTCAACTTTGAGTCGAGTTATGTGGTCTGAGAAATATCGCCCTCAGAATATAGCTCAAGTTGTAGGCAACGAGGAGGCAAAAGTTAAGTTTCTTAGATGGCTCCGAGCTTGGAAGCCTGGCGCCAAAGCTGCCCTACTCTACGGGTCGCCGGGAGTTGGTAAGACGACGTTGGTTCAGGTGGTAGCCAAGGAGTTGGCATACGATCTGGTGGAGATGAATGCCAGCGATACTCGTACTGAGGATGCAGTGTTGAGGGTGGCGGGGCATGCGGCAAAAGAGACATCACTGGAACAGTTCTTCTACGGCTCCAGAGGAACGCTGATTCTTCTGGACGAGGTCGATGGGATATATGGACGGGATGACAAGGGTGGAATTGGAGCTGTAACAAAAGTGATTAGTGAGTCGGGAGCACCAGTTGTACTAATTGCTAACGACCCAGATGATCCGCGCGTACGCGGGCTACGCGAGTACTGTGAAGCGATCAGGTTCTACGAGGTAAGACCCCCAGCTATCTTAGCCCTCCTTGAAGAGATCTGTATTAGGGAGGGCGTTAAAGCTGAAAAGGATGCTCTACAACTCATTGCCGTGAGAAGCCAAGGCGATGTTAGATCTGCGATTAACGACCTTCAAGCCGCGGCAGAGCCTCATGGAGAGGTAAGGGTTAGCGACCTAAAGATTCAGAAACAGCGTGATAGACAGTTAAGTATATTCGAGACATTGAAGGGCATCTTTTTGGCTGATACCCCTGAAGAGGCAAGAAGATCTCAGCTGGATTCTCAGGTAGACTATGAAACACTTTTCCAAAGTATCCACGAGAATCTACCTTACCAGTATGGTGATCTTGAGGAAGTCGCAAATGCCTACGAGAAACTTTCGAGGGCTGATATTTACTTTGGACGTATAAAACGAACCCAAGACTATGGGCTCCTCGGCTATGCGTTGGAACAGATGACTATGGGTGTAGCCTCGGCTAGGCGGCACCAATACCAGCCAGCCGCCTACAAGTTCCCGCCCCAAAAGTTCATCCTGCTAAGTCGAATGAGAGGCCAGCGGGAGATCCGTGAGAGGATTTGCGGTTATGTGGGTGCCAAATGTCACCTCTCTAAGCGGAAGGCTGCTGAGAGTTTTCTGCCTTTCTTTAGGCTCATTTTTAAGAGAGCTCCGGATGAAGCCTCACGTATAGCTGAGTGGCTGGGTTTAGGTGAGGAGGAGGTTGGCTATCTAGGTGTGGAGGCTAAACAGGCTGTTAAGGATTTGAGGTGGGGTAGAGATTGAAGGTTATAACGAAGGATGGGTTCAAGCTTCCTTTTGTTGGGAAGGAGAAGTTTATCGAGTTGATGAGGATCGGTGTAGGTTACGATAGGCAGGCTAGGACCTTCTTCATCAGCGACCTAGACCGCATAGAGCACGTGAAGGCTGCCTTAGCTGAGATCATAGGTGAGGAGGTGACATTTGCCCAAAGCTGCTTTATTTGCGGGAGATCGTTCCCATGCAGTGAGTGCCGTTTCTATGGTGAATGCAAAACACAAGACATTCCCCTTAACTGTATCTGCGACACCTGCCTAGATAAGCCTGACCTTTATAGGCGATACGTGGAGAAAGGTATCAAATTATTCAAGACTTAAGCTAGCACGCCACAACAATGCGAAATGCGTCTTAAATCTCTTGAACCCATTAAACCCTAGGGTTCCTGAATAATTTATTGACCATGCTGACCGATAAGCGTATAAATGAAGTTTTAAGAAGCGTTACGCGGTGGGAGGATGCAGGCTGTAGAGTATAGAGCTGGGCTTCTGATCTTCGACGATCTTGAGCTTTTCAAGAGGGCTGTAGATGAGACAGGGTTCATCTTCGACTTTCAGTCTCTGAGCAAATTAAACGTAAACTTCCTAAAGAGCTCAGATCAGAATCTGATCTTGCTCCTCAAAGATTACGAGGGAGATTTCAATAATATACTATTCTTGAGTGAAAGAGAGGCTTTCTTATACACAAAGAGCCCCCCACCAGTGGATGCCTTCAAAACTTACGATAGAGTTTATGGCAAGCCATATGGCAAGAGCACAGTCCTTGCCTTTCTAACATTGAACAAAGTGTTACTCAGCTACAGGACGAAGCTAGAAGCCCTTATAAACTGTATGAGGGGGCTTGAAGAGGATTTTGATGCAAAGCGGTACCGCGACCTCACTTTGGAGTTCGAACGCCTCATCGATAAAGTTGAAGATTTCCATGATATCCTATTAAGGTTGGAAGAGAGACAAATAAGGGAGGTTGAAACGCGGTATCTATCTTTCGACTACAGCATACTGATCGCTGAAAGCAACGGATTACTGGATAGATGTAGGCATAGATTAAGTATGCTTAGAGAAATTGCATGGGACTATGAGATGCAAACCACAAGAGAGCTTAATCGGAGAATTGAGAGGCTTAACGATGTTGTTAAAAGGCTTACCGCGCTAACACTTATCCTTATGATACCCACTCTAATTGCAAGCCACTTCGGCATGAATTTTGAGTATATGCCAGAGTTACGAATACCGTGGGCATACCCAGCCGTGATAGTTGTTCAAGCATTAATCGCCGTGATGGCAATTTTCATCCTGAGACGAATAGGATGGCTTTAGCCTTGAGTGGAAAGACAAGTATATATTATTAATGCGTACGCTACGCTGGAGTTATTTTCAGCCAATTTTATTGGAGACCTTCATACCTCACGCCTATATGCGATTTAATCACTCAGGCTCTTCAACCTCAGCAAGCTCCAAGGTAAGAATTAAGTCTGGAAAGTGTTAATTATTTGATAGGGAAATCATAAGTTCTAATATCTTCGGTGAGGAGTTCGTGAGTACGTCAAGTGATGATACGGTACAGCCTAAGAAGATAGAGATAGTGCAGGCGATGACTTCTGGCGTCTCCATACGGAACAATACAACTGAAAGGGTTGGCGTGCTAATCCAGTTTTATAGAGGCGACAAGCTCGTGCAGGAGTTAGAATGGTTGGCTGCAGAACAAGGCTTCACAAAGAGAGCTATTCCGTTAGGAGTAACATCCGTCAAGGTAACTTCACTAGACAGAAACACAGTTTACGATGAAGCAACCATATCGGCGGCGCCGATTAAGGTCGCTAAAACCTCCAAATCAATCAAATCCAAGTTGGTCATACGCAGAAAGTTCCTAGTGATCCTTCTCTGGCTACTTGGAATGATCCTACTGTTAATCTTATAATCTTGGATAGCCTCGCCTTTGATGACAAATAGCCCTGGCCCAATTGATAGAGGTGAGGGAATTCCACTCAACTGATTCGTTAGAATAATTGTTCGCTAGAAGTTGGAACCGAAACAGAGATATATATGATTCCCTCATCATGTTTTGAGGTGCCTTACAGTTTGCCACTTGCGTTTGTTCTTATAAACGCAGAGTTAGGATCCGAGGAGGAAGTTGTTGAAGAGTTGAAGAAACTCTCAAACGTTAAAGAAGTATATGTGGTCTATGGGATTTACGACATAATTGTAAAGGTTGAGGCTGAATCTCTAGATAAACTCAAAGAGTATATCTTCTCAAAGATAAGGCAAATGCGCAACATTCGGTCAACCTTGACCATGGTAGTAACGTCCAGCTCCTCCGAAACTAAGTAGCCTAAAGTCCTCTCAGCTATCGGCCACCGTTCATGATAGCCACAGATAAACTGCCAAATTTCATTGCTTCGGCGTCAGCTTAGCCTTGATCCCTATGAAAGCTGGCCCTTTAACCATTATCTTTTTGTGCTCGGCAGTTATATACTGCTCAGCAATCTCGTTAATTTTAAGATTTACGTCGCTCGGAAGTTTGACCATCTTGACGCGGAGGTTGATCTCAAGTGGTTGGTCGTCCTTTACCGCCCTTTCTATCTTCGCGACTGCCAGGGAAGCCACTCCATCAACATATCTTATCCCAGTCGAGACTCCTCTCACTCTAGCCTCCCGGATTATTGGGATGTTATCCATCCCTGCCTTCGGAATTCCCAAGATGTTACCGTTATAGACGTAGATGGTATTTAGGGCTGCGGGCCCAAGCAACTTTGCGCCATTATCCGGCTCGTATACAAAGACTTCAAGTTTCTTCCCTGCCATTTCACCTTTATAGGCGAGGAATTCGCAAGGGCTAGGCTCATCTGCTTTTTGTATGGCGGTATTTATGATGGCTTCTAATATTTTTTCACCCTCAACGGTTGATGGCTTCTCGGCGACCTGAATCATCTGCGCTAACTCTGTGTCCTCGTATTCTTTTTTGAGGTAGAAGTGAGGATACATCAACTCCCTAATGTCGTTGACACAGTGCATAATCATGGTGATCCTTTCAACGCCGAGGCCGACATTGAATACGGGATACTTGATATCATAGTTAGCTAAGGAGACTGGCGAGTAGAGCCCCATGTCCCCCACCTCGACCCATTGATCTTTAAATTTTATGAAGACTTCCTCCTCCATTTGAGGGGCGTAGTATTTGCCGGTTGCTTTCTTGACAACAAACTTGGCGTCCTTAAAACCTAACTCGAGGAGGATAGCCTTTGTCAGCTCCTCCCCATCCTCTAAAGTTATCTCGTCATTCATAACCACTAGGGATGCGACAGATGAGGCATAGAGGTGAAACGGGTCAAGTTTCTGCTCTCTTCGATACTTGACCCCAATTGAGAACTTCTTTATGGGCAACACCTCAACGTTTTGAAGACGAGATAATACGGGGAACCAGAGGGCTGTCATATGTGAGCGGAGAACAAGTCTTGTGGGCAAAGGTCGCAGCTTCATCAGCTCAGGGAAAAGTGCCAATACAGCTGTTGCCTGCTCTGTCTTAACCCTTAGCTTTGTGACTATCTCTTCGACAAGGTCTTCCCCACCAATCTTTCCCTCCTTGTAAGCTCTGAAGATCCGCTTCAGCTCCTCTGTCTCATTCTCGGTGAGGTTTGGGATTACTTCCTTTATCTTCTGGAGCTTCCCCCCGCCAAGCCCTAGTTCAGGTCTAGGAAGACCTGCCAGATAGAAGCAGCGGTCTAAAATTACCGGCGCTTCAGGCCCGTATTGCCTGTAGACTTCTGACTCTTCAACTATCTCAGGGTTTATAATCTCATCGAAGCCGTAGGATAGGATGATCTGTCTGAGCTTCCAGATCATGTCTGAGACTGGATGAGTTCTCCCCTGCGTCCTATTCCAGAAGATGGATCTTCCTCTTTTTGCTAGGAGCCCCTTAGTCTCGAGCCAGGCGTCCTCATAATTTTTCTTTGCTTTAGCCTTTATAGCTTTAACATCGAATTCAACCATGTTGCTTACCTTGGACTGTCTCCACCTCTGATACTTAGACTTCGCCTCAGAGGTTTTAAAGAACTCTCTAAAAGCTTTCACTCCAACTACCGTAATTATTGGGGTTACAGTGAGCTAACCTAGTTTCTTCGGTTTATCCATACTGCTTAGGAGGACGACTCTACTCTCAACTGATTCGTCTATTAACTTATAACCCGTCAGCCTACTCAGCTCCCGTGAGAATGAGAGAATCTCTTCGTGAGTTGGCATATTCTCGAACCTAAGCCTCCGCCTGGAGAAACCCACATACATATATGATTTAGCCTCCACATAGGTGCTACAACCCTTTAAGATAAGCTTTGCATACCCGTCCGGCTTTTGAAGGTTCAGCCCACGCACAAGAGTTAGGCGTATTACTGTGGGGCACTTGAAACTTCTGAGGAGATCTAAAGATTCTTTTATATTCTTCCACCCATCAGTTACTTGCGGTCTGCAGATTCTCTCAAAGACGCTCTCATCATATGCGTAGAGTGAGAGGTAAAGCTGACTTGGCTCATGGGAGAGCCTCGCTAGAGCTTTAGGTTGAGTCCCATTAGTTACAAGGAACGTTGTCATACCTCTGCGGTGGAACTCTCGGAGAAGGTCGCCTAAGGACTGGTATAAGGTCGGCTCGCCGGATAGGCTTATGGCTGCATGTTTAGGATTTAACGCTTCACCATATCTTTCTGGGTCGATCTTCTTATGTGTTTTATACCCTGAGAGAATGCGCCGCTGCGCCTCAATAGCTTTCTCGACTATGAATGATGGTTCATCCGGCATATCCAATCTAGTTTCATCAAACTCCAAACCCAAATCGCTAGGTTGGAGCCTCCAACAGAAGAGACAGCGTAGTGTACAGTTGTAGAGGGTAGGGGTCATCTGAACGCATCGGTGGCTAGATATCCCATAGAATTTCTGCTTGTAACATGGCCGCTTGTTAACAAGGCTCTCGTGGAGCCACCTGCACTTCTTCACAGCTGAGTGTGATCCTATCAACTGGTACTTCTCACGCTTCAGAATATTTGAGAGGTAATCACCCTCCACCAACTGGCGCGTCTGTAACTCAACCCCACTCATACACTATTTTGAGTAGAGCTGAGCCTTATGAGCATTTCACCTAAGAAGGCTAAAATATCATTATCACCAACTATATTAATGAGAGCAATGATCCCCGCTGTTTACTTCGACTTCGTCGGAACTCTAGTTGGTACCTATGACTTTAGGAGGCACTTGGAAGACGCTGTCAGAGCTACCTCCATAACTGAAGACTGCGTGGACCCTGAAAAGTCTATTTTGTTGGACAAGGAATATACGAGGAGAGTCCTAACAGACCCGGAGAGTGCCCTCCGCACTGCTAGAACGAAGGAGGTTATGGAGGAGCTTAAGCGTAGGGGCTTTAAGAGAGTTATATGGACTTCCGAGGACCCATACACAGTTGGGGAGATTCTAAAGAGGGAGGGGTTACAGGTCGATAGGATTGATGCCACCACAGGTTACGGCATACCTCTCCATACCGGTGTGGATTTCATGTATAAGCCCTTTAAGAGGAAAGTTACCAAGGCGGATCTGCTCAGTAAAACAGAGTACAAACCAACCATAGTGGTTGACGATGATCCAAAAGGTTTGGAGCATTGTAAACTCTCAGGGCGAAGCGACATAGATAAGTTCGTCTGCATAGTAAACAGGCCGGATAGCGTTGAAAGTCAAAAACCCTTCAAGAATAAACAAGCAGAGTTGAGGCTAAACGTGAAACTATTCTTCAGCCAGACCGTCGAATCTCTACTTGAGATTTTAAGCTACGCTGGCAGGTAGACCAAGTTGGTTGAAGTTAAGGTTCTTCGAACTGGCTGGTTTAAGTTCCTTAAAGGGGGCGATGGTTGCGAGGCAATGTGTACAGTCTCTCTCTTAAGTGATGGGGGCAAGTATATTCTGGTGGATACTGGCGGCCCAGGTGAAGGTTGTGAAATCGTACGGCTTCTGGAGGGGGAAGAGTTGGCGCCGGAGGACATAGACTACGTCGTAATAACTCATTATCATCCTGACCATGTGGGGAATATGTGCCTCTTCAGTGGTGCAACCTTTGTGGATGGGGTTGAATCTTTCAAGGGAAGCTCGTATACTTTCTACAGCGGTGAGTTTCTTCTAACCGATAAGGTCAAGATTATCCCCACGCCTGGTCACTGTTCCAATGATGATTGTAGCGTGATTGTTGATGGAGAAGCTGGTGTGGTGGCAATAGTAGGGGACTTATTCTGGAGTAACCAGAGAGATGAACCTCCGTTCATCTTCGACCATGCCTCTCTCAGGAAGAAACGTGAAGAGATTATCCAGGTCGCGGACTTCATCATCCCTGGACACGGCGGCATGTTTAAAGTAGACAAAAACCGACATAAACGTTGAAGATTCTGTAGTAAAATCCTCGTTTACCGAAAGAATTATAAGCTGTAGCCCGCTAAATCCATGTTACCATACTAAATGGAGGATGTACGATATGGTCAAACACATTGGATCGATGCTTGACGTGACAAAAGAGGAAGTGGACAAGTATTATGCAAGGACGAAAGAGCTCAAAGACGGGTTGAAGAAGGGACAGAGACCACCTTTACTAAGAGAGAAGACTTTGGCAACGGTCTGGGAGAGACCATCGCTTCGAACAAGAGTCTCTTTCGAGGTAGGCATGGCGCAACTAGGCGGTCATATGTTAATGCTTAAGGCATATCCGAAAGAGGCGGCGGACATTATCTTCGGGGAGGATGTACGCGATCAAGCGAATGTCCTTAGCAGCATGTGCGACCTGATAGCAGCTCGTGTCTACTCTCACAAGACCATAGAGGGTCTATGCAAGTATTCAACTGTCCCAGTACTTAACATGATGTCAGATGAGGCTCACCCAATGCAGGCGCTAACAGACATGTACACGGTTTTAGAACATAAAGGGAAACTGAAGGGTCTGACTATGGCCTATATGGGCGATGGGCAAGGGAACACCGCACAAGACAATGCCGTTGCAGCCACTATGATGGGAATGAACTTTATACTATGTTGCCCAGACTACGATAAGGTCAAAGGCCAAATTCCAGATAGTCTCGGGTATCCTCTACCAAAGTACTGGGATGTAGCCAAGGAACACGCCAAGAAGACCGGCGCTGAGTTAAAGATTGAACACGACCCGATTAAGGCTGTGAAAAATGCGGATGTAATCTATACTGATACATGGATCGCGATGGACAAGCCTGAAGAGAAGGCAGCTCAAGAAGCCATAAAGAAGGTCTTCATGCCTTACCAAGTCAACGCGGCGCTACTCAAACACGCAAAGCCGGACACAATAATCATGCACTGCCTGCCAGCCTACAAGGGTAACGAGATAACAGCTGACATGTTCGACCACCCCAACTGCCGCATCTACCAGCAGGCTGAGAATAGGCTTCATGTCCAAAAGGGCATAATGGTAACGCTCTTGGGTGCTTAGGTCTAATACTAGACCTACTTTCCCTTTTTTTCTCCATGAGACAACTTTCTAGATTTGCTTGAGTTGGCGGTCAAACCTTGTATTAGGAGGTAGCGTTTGCCGCTGCTTTAACAACCCCCACTCTCACTATATGGCTCCCAAAACCATCGCTAAAAGTGCCATCCTAGTCACGAGCCCACTCCGAACTTGCCTAAAATAGACCGCATGCCTCGTATAGTCCACATCTGGGTGGATCTCATCAACCCTTGGAAGTGGGTGCATTATGATGAGTGAATCTTTGGAGCCCTTTAGGGTGGCTGGTGTGATCTTATATGCTCCCCTGACCTTCTCGTATTCGGCTTGGTCTGGGAACCTTTCCTTCTGTATGCGTGTAACGTAGAGCACATCGAGTACGGGTAAGAAATCCTCAAGCTTTTGGCTCTCCTCTATGATTTTGAATTTGCCACGAACTGCTTCCAAAACTTCTCTCCGCATTCCTAACTCCGCAGGAGAAATAAGGTAGAGGTTTACATTGTAGAGTGAGAGAGCATAGGCTAATGAGTGAACTGTACGACCGTATCTGAGATCACCCAGCAAGCCTATATTCAACCCATCGATCTTGCCTAGCTCCTTATATATTGTGTAAAGGTCTAGTAGAGCTTGAGTTGGATGCTCCTCAGCACCAGCACCTGCATTTATCACTGGAACTGAGGCATAGTCAGCTGCAAGTCTGGCTGAACCTTCCAAGGGGTGCCTTAAGACTATAACGTCAAGATAGTTCTCCACCACACGGATGGTATCGGCTAATGTTTCTCCCTTCTGGACCGCACTGGTAGCTGGCTCTGCGAATCCTATAACGTCCCCCCCAAGCCTCTTCATAGCGGTCTCGAAGCTTAACCTCGTTCGGGTGCTCGGTTCGAAGAAGAGGGTACCCATGATCTTTCCAGCTAACATTTTTAAACTAGTCTTGGAGGTATGCTCCATCTCCCCCGAAACCTTCAAGATATAATCGATCTCCTCCCTCGAGAAGTCCTTTATAGAGACTATGTCCCTACCGCTGAAGTCCAACGTAGTCACCAAATAGCATAAATCATCTGAGCTGGGATATATATCATAGGCTTTAGTAGAGTGGTCAGTTATGGCGGAAGGTGAACTGAGGGTAAAGAAGATTCGCGACGGAACCGTCATAGACCACATAACCGCGGGGAATGCCCTCGCCGTCCTGCGAATCCTAGGAGTTAAAGGGCGTGAGGGAGTTGTTGTGAGTCTCCTTATGAATGCTCCGAGTGAGAAGTTGGGTAAAAAAGACATTGTGAAGATCGAAGGCAGGGAGTTAAGCCAAAGCGAGGTCGACAAAATAGCCTTACTAGCTCCTAGAGCTACCATAAACATTATACGAGACTATGAGGTAGTTGACAAGAAGGAAGTGAGGATTCCACGTATTATCAAAGAGATCTTGAAATGCCCGAACCCTACGTGTATCACAAACAGTCGGGAGCCTGTCAAGACAACCTTCATAGTCCAGAGGGAGGATCCCCCGCTGCTAAAATGTTATTATTGCGGCAACCTTGTGGAGAAGGAGATGATCTTGTCGCAGTTCTAGACTTAACTAAATTATGGTAAACTTGATTTAAGCTGGCGACTTAAATACTACCTACAATTGCAACAGGATTATAGGGGGATTGTATGGGCAGTCTAAGGGGGAGAGATTTCCTCACATTAGCCGACCTAAGTAAAGCGGAGTTGATTGAACTCCTTAATTTTTCAAGGGAGTTGAAGAGTAGACCCCTCTCTGATGAGCTTAAAGGGAAGACTCTTGCCATGCTATTCGCGAAGACGTCTACACGGACCAGAGTCTCGTTCGAGGTCGGGATGACGCAGCTTGGCGGCCACGCCATCTACCTCCACTGGAGCGATACAAACTTCGTTAAGGGGGACATCCGCGATGAGGCGAAAAACCTTGGCAGATACTGCGACGCGGTTATGGCCAGAGTTTTCACCCATGACCAGATAGAGAAGATAGCCGAGGGTTGTGAGAAGCCGGTCATAAACGGTATGGATGATCTACATCATCCCTGCCAAGCCCTAGCCGACCTGCTCACTATCTTCGAGGCGAAGGGGCGATTCTCTGGGATTAAAGTTGGTTGGGTTGGAGATGGGACAAATGTGTGCAATTCTCTAATCCAAGGTGCAGAGATGTTAGGGATGGAAATGGTCGTCGCTACGCCTAAGGGATATGAACCTAGCATCAAGACTGGAGCCACAATAGTTCGTGACGCAACTGAAGCGGCGAGGAACGCTGATGTGTTAGTTACGGATTCCTGGGTCTCACTGGGTAAGGAGGCTGAGAGGGAGGAACGTCTCAAAGTCTTCAAGCCTTATCAGCTTAACTCCCAACTTCTATCTCTTGCGAAGAGGGACTGTATAATCCTCCACTGCCTACCAGCTCAGAGAGGGCTGGAGATAACTTCAGAAGTATTGGACTCGCCTCAAAGCTGGGTTTTCGAGGAGGCAGAGAATAGGCTCCACACGCAGAAGGCACTGCTTCTGAAACTTTTGGCTGGGCTTTAGGCTTCCTTAGAAGTTGAGAAGCGCGAGTTGAGGGTTTACCCCTTGTATAAAGAAGGGCACGCTGGCATATCTTTTCTTATATATTCTCCTTTCATGTTCACTTTTAAATTTACGGGTGCTGACATGAGTTATGTTCTTATGACTGGAATTTTGATGGCAATATTTTCTATAACCCCAGATATTGATCTTCACTTTGAAATTAAGCATAGAGGCATTACGCACACCCTTCTGTTCGGCATTGTTCTAGGCGCCTTTCTCGGCATCCTGCTCAGATACGCTTACGAGCCTTTAGGGTTACTGATGGGATTTATTGCTGGCTTCGGTGGGACTGTGAGCCATTTATTGGGAGATCTCCTCACATATAGCCCGTTCAAACCTCTTTACCCGTTCTCAAATAGAGAGGTGGCTCTAGGTTTATTCAAGGCTTCAAATAAGGTTATGAATGCCACTTTTTTTGTGTTAGGAGTCTTTACATTTCTTATCTCCTATCAACCTGCGATCTTTCTAAATATTCTAGCATCTATATAGACTGTGGCATGCGCCGTATGGCAGAGCGTAATTATTCCAGTCCAAACTTTGACACTACGGCTTCAAGGATTTTGTTCGCAGAATCCTTGCAACTTAGTTGATCAGTATTCACGGTTACTTCTGGGTTGAGGGGATGCTCGTATGGGGCACCTAAACCAGGCACAGTACTACTCAGCTTGTTTAAACCTTTCTTGTAGATCCCTCTCGGTGCGCCTAAGAGTTTCCTCCTCCTTTTCTCCCTCTCAATGCAGAGTTCAAGTGGACATTTTAGATATGCCTCAAGGAAGTTGCCGATCTCTTTCCTTGCTTTGTCTCTATACCTCCTCCGGTTTCCAGTCGCATCTATGATTACGTTTATGCCATTCTGTGTAAGAAGTTTGGCGGTGAATATGAGTGCACTATAGACTTGGTCTCTCTCTTTCTCTGTATACCCCAGCCTCGGGGTGAGGCTTCTGCGTAGCATATCTGAAGACAGGATCTGGGTTAAAATCCCCTTGTTAGCGAGCTTCTTTGCGAGGAGACGCGCTATGGTGGACTTGCCAGAGCCAGGAAGCCCTGTTATCCACACAGCCCACCCTGAACGATACTTCCTCAAAGCCTGCGCCCAGCCTGTAGGATCTTAAGGAGTTCATCTATCGAGTTTATTGTGTAGGTGGGGTTCTCTTCGGCGGGGAGGGGTTCCTTGCGTGGTTCATTATTCCAATCGATGAGAACTGTCATCATGCCCAGAGCCTTTCCACCTTTAATGTCAACATCCGTCCTATTGCCCACCATCAGGGCTTCTTCAGGTTTTAGCCTCAACCTCTCTAATGCGATAGAGAATATCCGTACATCAGGCTTACGGTAGCCTATATCCTTTGACACAACAACTGTGTCAAAGTAGTCTTCTATCCCAAGCTTCCTTAGAATTCTTCTAACGTCCTCTTCAGTCTTGGTATCCGTATTGGATACTACACCCAATTTATAATTCGACTTAAGTTGGTTGAGAGTGAAGACTACATCGCCAAGTAGCTCACAGCCCCCCTCTTTGATGAGGGTACCACCTAAATCGAAAAGGATCCCTTTAATAGTGTCCATTTCACGTAACATCGGAATTAATACATGTCTCCTCTTTCTTCTTACATTCAAAATTTATAAACTTCATCCTGGAAAATTATTTTACCTGCTGGTTAGTGTTCGTGAAAGGGCGACCATGATTAACTTACTACGGCATGCCGCACACATAGAGTTCACCACGACGAGGTTACACTAAACCAGTGATGCCTCTCGAAACAAAATGCTGCGGCTACGTTGGTGATCTTATTTGAGTTTACTTAGGAAAATTGGTCTCACAGTTGTTGGCGTTCTGGTTTTGATCGTTATCGTGGGTGCCTTAGGCTTCGTGCCTCCCTCAAACCTGGAAAGCCCTCAAACTTTGACACCAGGCATCGTCTCGACTCCTACCAGACACCTAGCGGGTGTAGTTAGTAACGTTACGGTACACTTTATGGACGTAGGGCAAGGCGACGCCATTTTCATCGACACAAACGGTAAAGATGTTCTCGTCGACGGTGGGGGCAGATCGGCTGGGAAAGCTGTTGTAAACTACCTTATAAGCCTAAATATAACCAAGATCGACCTAGTAGTTGGAACACATCCACACACAGACCACATAGGTGGACTCGTCGCCGTAATGACTGTTTTAAATGTCACCAGCGTGCTTGATAATGGCGATGTGGCGGATACCCAAAGCTACCGCGACTACATTAAACTGGCAAGACAGAGAGCACTCAGGGTCGCGGAGAGGGGGGATGGTGTTCAATTGGACAATATCACGGTAATGACTGTCCTCGCCCCGACGCAGCCCTTAGAGTTTAAAGATAGTAACAATAACAGCATTGTGCTTAGGGTGGATGTGGGTAATGTTACATTCATCCTAACAGGTGACATTGAAGCCTCTGGTGAACAGAGCATCATCAGGGCAGGATTAGACATTGATGGTGAGATTCTGAAAGTAAGCCACCACGGTAGTCGAACATCAACTAGTTTAGAGTTCATTGAAGCAGTAAGCCCAGAGGTTGCCGTCATAAGTGTCGGCAAAGGAAACATTTATGGACACCCGCACCAGGAGACCCTTATAAAGCTCGCAACCAAGGGTGTTCACGTATACAGGACGGATTTGAACGGTAGCATCGTCATCTCAACCGATGGAGCAGGTTACACTGTATTAGTTGAAACGCCAACCGCCTAGTTATTACCACAATTTGCGTCTGTCTTCTACATTAAATTGGCCACGCAACCTTTAGGATAGCAGAATAGTTTAAATTTTAAATCTTGAATAAGCTTACATTTATCTAGCTAGACGCTATGGATTGATTAATATGCCTTTTTGGGGGAGGAAAAAGAAGGAGGCGGATAAAGAGGCTCCGACGCCCCCGCAAGTTTCGTCAATTCCCTACCCTAAGATTGAGAGAACCATTAAACCTGAAGAGCTTGACAAGTTCAAGAGTGAATTTAGAATCTCCAGCGTCGAGAGAGAAATCATAGGAGATGCCCTCACACGCCTCTACGAGGCCGCGGCGGAAGGTAAAATAACGGAAGAGGAGAGAGACCGGCTTGCTGCAAAATACAAAGAGATCATAACAAAGTTAGAGTTGACGATGAATCATAGCCAAAGGGTGATAGGACTATATGAACTTGAGGAAAGCCGTGCTGAGCTATTAAAAATGTTCCAAGACAAGATCGCCGAACTAAATGCGAAGATAGAAGACATAAGACGAGACTTAGGTATCACCCAATCTATCACCAAAAGTGTGGCCGAGATCAAACCTGCCTCAACCCCGGTTCCAGATAAGGAGGAGAAACCTAAAGTAGCTGAGAAGACCCCCCCAACGCCGAGAAAGACCAAGGCTGACGAGACGCTGGAGAAGTTGAGACAGGATCTCCAGAAACAGCTTGAAAAGCTTGAACAGATTGAGATGGAGGTCTAACTTTCAGTTTGAGTTGGCTAGAGGAAGCCAAGAGGAGAGCGGCTGAGGAGGCTGTAAAGCACGTAAGGGACGGCTACGTTCTAGGTTTGGGCACCGGTACTACTGCGCAGTATGCGATCCGCGAGATAGGTAGGAGAATCAGGGAGGAGGGCATCAGGGTTTTATGCGTGCCAACATCATATCAGGCATTCTTCTTAGCCATACAAGAACGCATACCTATAACAACCTTAGATGAGCACCCCAGGTTAGATTTGGCCATAGACGGGGCTGACCAGATTGACGAGAGTTTAAATCTGATTAAAGGTGGAGGCGCGGCTCTAACCAGAGAGAAGATCGTCGGTTCCGTTGCTAAAGAATATATCATAGTTGCAGATGAGACTAAACTCGTGGAGACGCTTGGATTGAACCACCCAATCCCACTAGAAATATTGCCTTTCGCTAGGGCACCAGTTTTTGAAGAACTAAAAAAATTTTGCAACACTCTAAAGTTGAGGGAGGGAGTTGGTAAGGCTGGCCCGGTGGTGAGTGATAATGGAAACTTTATAGTTGACGCAGACTGCGGGTTTATAAAAAGACCGAAGGAGCTTGAGGAGAGATTTAAAAAGATACCGGGAGTGATTGAGTCAGGGCTCTTTGTAGGCATGGCGGATATGGTCTACGTAGGGAAGAAGGATGGAAGCGTCGAAAAGTTAGTGAAATCGTAGACGTGTGGTGGTTTATACACAAAAAGTAAATATGGAACGTTATCCTTTCAAACCCTGCATGATGACGTCGTCCCAGCCTGAACGCCTAAAGGCGTCATGAAGACCACGCGACGATCTGACCTCTTCCTGAATTGTTGACGAAGCAATCTCAGTTATGGTTACCGTAGAATTGAGTAATCTTCAGAGTATGCTGGTAGCCTCCAGCGGATAAGATGTTGAGCCTTTGAGCTTCTCCATCAGGGATTTTAATGTACCTGATGTTCTTATAACTCGGAAGGCAACTGGTTTACCCTCTATCTCTCTAATAAAGACTAGGGCAGCTTTCACTAGCCCCACATGTTTGTGGGAGCACCTCAACACGCCGAAACACTTATTCTCGCTGTGTACGGGTAAAGCGAGGTTAACTTGGCTAAGGCCATAGACTCCGAAGAGGCGTAAGAGACTATTCTGAACTGCTCTGTGAACTTTACATGTGGTGAATCTGCTACTTTCAGGGTATGTTTGGAATAGGATATACCTCTTCCTAGTAGTCTTGACCATCCTACAACCCCACATTAACAAGTTTAACTCCTAACTCTAAGGATTGACTGAGCTTCTCCTTATTCCTCTTGATGATCTCCAATGGGTAGCTTGAGACTGCTGCCTTTGAACTCTCTAGGCTCAAGCCGAAGAGATTGATGAAGGCTATGAGATCTCGGGGTCCTCTGAGGTTTATAGCTGACTCAGCCCCACTGGAGACTACTATGCCTATTCTACTCTTTTCAGCGATGGTTAGGCGTCTCCGCAACTCGGTAAAAATCTTGAGTAAGCCTGTATTATCAGCTTGCAGAATCTCGACTATATTAATCTCTAGGTTGGCGTTAGATGAAGAAGCCAATTCCGCCTCAGCCATATCGAACCAGCTCCTTTCGTACGTGAAAGGAAAATTTAAGATGTCTACACGATGGTCTTTCGCAGCCTGACGTGCAACCTGTTTTGTACGACACTCTACCGCCACCACCACATACTTTCGCCTCAGCCGTCTCAGAGATTGGAGTAATTCGTTTGGCGTTTCTGGTTTCAGGTCTACTCGAGACACCGGCTCCAGCCCGTGCTCTCTGGCCAGAGCATGGAATCTGTTTACGATGCCCTCCGGAGTACAGGGAGGGAGAGATATACCAATGGTACAATACCCGAGTTGCCCCGCCCACCTGAAGAGTTCATTTACTTCCGCCAAATTTGAGACGGAAGGTTTGACATGTAAATCTACATATTTGGCAGACAGACAGGAGCCCCCTCTAAGTTGTCTGCAGGATTAGCTGCCGGCTGGCTTCTATCACCTGTTGCCGTTGCCTTTTAGGGAGGGAGAACTTGAATTGGAGACGAATCACATCGAATTCGCCGAGCCTTATTTCACCTCGATAGGCCGCTTGTTTATCAAGCCTAATGTAGAAGTTGCCATCTTCATCTATTCTCCGCTCTAGGTCTGAGGATAATTTTTCAAGTTCTTGCCGTGGCAGCCTGTTGAAAAGTTCTTCAGTCATTTTCCTTATTCCTGATTTTCTGTTCACTCTCGCCTTCATGAGTACTATTGGATTCCCGAAATGACCTTCCAACTGCTCTCGGCTGATTTGAACCTCGTCGAGAATCTCACTAGATATTACGTTCTGTAGAGCGGTCATAACTTTCTCAAGGTTCTCTGTAGCGTGGCTTATTGCCCTAACTTCGATGAAGGCTAGTGGCAGGCTGCGAACAGGCATGATCTTCACGTCTGGGGGGTACGAGAATGAGGCCCCCTATAAGTGTCACGGCTTAGCGGCGATCCAGCTTATTTTCGGGTCGCTCTTGATTGAGGGGTGGTGCGGATCTACGAGAATTACTTCGTACCATTTGTATTTGCCATCCTCCCATATCCAGTAGCTGTTAAGAACCTTGAGGTTGGGGTATCTCTTAGCAACCCTCCCCTCAGCGATCTCCTTGAGGCTCTTCGCAGGGGTGTAGCGGACTACGCCCATTCTCTTCGGTCTCCTCCCCATTCTAGGCCTCTGCTTCCTTAGCCCTCCTCTTCTAACTCGAACTCTTACGATGACGTAGCCCTGCTTTGCTCTGTAACCTAGAGCGTGGGCGCGGTTTGGTCGGAGGGCATGTTCGACGCGAACTACAGTCGGGCCTCTCCGCCAATGTATTGCTCTACGTCGGAGTTCCTCTTCGAGCCCAGTGTTTTCAGGGTTCTTCCAAAGTTTGGCCACTTGCCGGTACATCTATCGTGCCCTTCTCCTTAGTTTCGAGGTCGCCCTCACGTTAACTTAATGTTAACGTTAGGTGACATTGCTTCGATTTGATAAAGATTTTGTTATCGTGGCTTCAGTTTAACGTTTATGATGACACTGTTGCCTTCAGGTACTTTTAATGTGCTGGTTGAGGCACCTTTAAACCAGAAGCTAATAAATATTTGATGTGGCGTTTTGGAAAGTCAGAGTCACATTTACGGTAGTTCTAATAGATATTTGTGTGTAGAGTACTAGGGAGTGTTAGAGGGAATCCCAGTAGGGGGAGTTGACTCGGCATGCCTGTGGAGGTTGGCTTGGAGATTTATGGTGAGAAGGAGGTTATTTTGCCGTTTTTCACGGGGCATGTGGCGCGGGGTTTATTGTTGCATATTGTGAGGCAGGTGGATCCAAGTGCTTCTGGGCTGCTGCATGAGTTGAATGTTGCCAAGCCCTACTCTGTTGCACCTTTACAGTTTAAGAGTAAGGCGCGGTGTGATAAGGGTTATCTCATGGATAATCTAGCCCCTTGCCGGGTTCATTTCAGATTTTTAAAAGACGAGTATGCGAATTACCTCCTTCGGTTTTTTGAGAAGCAGGGTAGCGTGTTAGTTTTTGATACGTCTTTCAGGATTGCCTCCATAAGTGTGAATTGTAAGAGTTATGAGGGGTTAGAGAAGGAGGCTTCGGCAGCTGACGCTCTCCGTCTGGTTTTTAGGACACCTACCTATCTAGCCAGTTTGGGTAGCAGTTTCCATTGGATGTTTCCTGACGCTGTGAAGGTTTTCTGTGGGCTTATGCGGGTTTGGAATTTGTTTAGTGACTGTAAGCGGTTTGGTAGGGGGGAATACCTAGCCTACAAGGAGTGGCTGAATAAGAATGTGGGCGTAAGTGAATATGAACTGTGGACTAGGTTGGCAGTTATGAAGCAGAAGAAGGCGGTAGGGTTTGTTGGTTGGGTAACATATGAGTTGAAGGATAAGGAAAGCTGGTGGAACAAGATCACATGCATGCTGGCGAGATTTGCAGAATACGCAAATGTGGGAGGAAATAGAACGGGGGGGTTTGGGGTAACCAAGTTTGCGTCTAGGAGTTAGCTAAGTTTCACGGTTAAATTATCCACCCCTCTCGCCTATTCTCCATCTAATGGAAGATGGGTGGCTTATGTTTTTTTTATCTCGTCATTTGTGAATTTTGAAAGCCTAGAGGAGAGATATGCTTTGAAGCTTAGCTTTGAGCAGTGAATTAAACTGAGTCTGGTTTTTTGGTTTTTCGATTATCTTTATATGTTGGTTTGCGGTTATAGGGTAATCGGTGTCTCTTTCGCGGCTGCCCTCATCTTGGGGTTATCTTTGCTGGATAAACCGCGTCTGAGGTCGGGATGCATAGCGAAAATCCCAACAAAGGGAATTGAAAGTTTAGCTTTTATAAGTTCAATCGGGGCCTCTTCGGGTTTAGATGCATAGCGAAAATCCCAACAAAGGGAATTGAAAGTTTGGCGAACGTCCAAGTTATAGGGCTCCGTTAGCCGTGAGGATGCATAGCGAAAATCCCAACAAAGGGAATTGAAAGAAAGCTGGGTTTTCGCTTTGACGAACAATAAGCCGCATGTAGATGCATAGCGAAAATCCCAACAAAGGGAATTGAAAGATAAACCGGTGATGAGATGTTTGCGTGATTTTTTTGGCAAGGATGCATAGCGAAAATCCCAACAAAGGGAATTGAAAGATGATGCGAAATTCTCCCCCATCTAATTGGGTAGCTATACCATCGCGCTGTAAGATCCAGATGCCCGCCTAACTACGACGGCTTTAAACCTTTTTAGTCGCTCCTAAGATCATGGATACGACGGTTGAGTTCGATGTCAACACCAAACTTACTGTTCATAGGTCACATCTCACTAGATAGAATTCGAAACATGTGGGGTGAGCGTACACAGGTAGGCGGAGCTGCCCTCTACGCGGCCATGGGCGCCAAGACGCTATCTAACAAAGTCAGAGTTATCTCATCGGTAGGAAAGGACTTTAACTATGTGCACCAGATATACTCAACACTACCAAGTTCCCTCATAAAGAGAGTTAACTTGCCTACAACATCATTCACTATAACTTATGACGCAAAGTTCAGAGCCACCTATTTAGATTCTAAGTTAGGATCGGGCAAAATGATCAGGGTTGCAGACCTTCCCCCAAGCTGGCTTTGTGGAGATGAATACGTCCACCTTTCCCCTATGCACCCTCCAAAAGTCCAGAAGTTTGTAGAGCGCATAAGGAAGATCTCACCGAGCACATGGATCTCCGTTAACAGCTGTATAGAATATATGAAGTCGCATAGGAATAGACGAATCCTCAAAGATCTGGCAGATGACGTAGACCTCTTCATTGTAAACGAGGAGGAAGCTATGGCACTGGCGGAAGATCATAGCATATCCTCAGCCGCTCACAGAATAAAAGGGAGACGCATCGCCATAACTCTAGGTGAGCTGGGGGCTGTAATAACCGAAGATGGTAGGAGCGAGTTGATCCCTGCCCTCAGTGGTATAACTATGAAACCACGGGACACTACAGGCGCAGGGGATACATGGTGCGGTGCACTCGTCGCCTCATATGCCCTAACTAAAGACTGGACAAAGTCCGTTGTAACAGCATGCATAGTTTCAGCACTTAAATGTCTAGACTGGGGCTTCGACGCGATAAAAGATATACACTTCAACCACCCAGATGAACTAGTAGATCATGTTCTCAAAATCAAAGAAGGATCGAGACAGCTTAGCTTGAGAAAATTTATCAACTAGAAAAGGAGCTACCGCAGTCTGCGTAATTCATCCCACGTTTAGATCGCCAATGATGGAATAGATACAATTGCGCATACCCGGCCCAATCACCAAACCTCCGCCGAATAAACTCACACACCACACTCCTCCCGGGAGTGCAACCGTTAAAATAAAGTTCCGCAACCGCACGCTCCACCCACCTATCTACGGGGGCAGCCATAGTGAAACCCAATCCGTAGAGGCAGAAGCAGTTCGCAACCTTCGGGCCGACTCCCCTCAGCCCTAACAATCTATGATATGCTTTTGAGTAATCAACACCACGTAGAGCCTCCAAGTCTATGCGGCTACTTTCAACTGCAAGGGATGCCTCACGTATATAATCAGCCCTATAACCCAGACCACCAATAATAAGTTCCCCCTTCTCAGCTTTGGCTAAAACGTGGGGTTCAGGAAACGAATAGAACTCACCGCAGCCGACCTTGAATTTGCAACCCCACCTTCTTTTTAGGAACCTTACCATCGAGTTCCACCTCTCAACCGAAGTATTCTGTGAACATATTGAACAAATCAGGCTCTCAAACAGGTTTGTAGCCTTCATAGGGCGAAGTCCGCGTAAAGTTGCGAAGGAGACAGCTATAGGATCTGAGCTGAACTCACGATAGAACAATCCTAAGTCATCTCCTAGACGAAAAAGTGAGATCACATACTTGGTTGCATATCCGGTAACATCCTCTTTTAGACGCGCCTCGCTGGTAATGTGTACATCTAGGGTAGGGCAGTCAATTGGCCCCCTCTGGTTGATGCCGATCACTATAGGAACACCAGCCCAAACCTCTACATCTTTAAATCCAGTCGTGTCCCTCCACCAAATGGCCTCATTAGTCTGGCCGCTCAGCATGGTTTCATTTAGGTTAAAAGGCTGTTTGATTTTTATCTCGAAGCTGACCTGATTGACCAGAGTTACTATCCCTCGATTTACGTCGTGGCCAGAGCTTGGGATCAGTCATCTTGCATGGGAAGGTGCAAGTAGATATACGTTGGTTGAAGGTTTGTAAGCTTTTAACGTTGTCAATAGGCATGTATTTTATTTTACTTCCTCAGAGAACATTTTAACTATTTTTTGTATAATACACAAATTCAGCTTAAACGCTGAATGTAGCCGCGATCTAAAGTTTAGATCCGTAAAGAAGCCAAAATCTTATGTTTTCCAGTCTCACCTTCAGATTCTTAAGAAAGCTTGTTGGTCAAGGTTTCGACCATCCTAGAGGGAGCGGTCTGAATTCGGAATAGGGAGGGCTAAAGCTACTGTGAGAAGGCTCACATTTGAAAAATATCTATTCACCATACCTCTAAGCTTGATCCTTCTCGGATGGGAACTTACAGTCAGAATCGGCATCATTCCAGCACAGGAGGTACCCCCACCATCCGTCATATTCGCAATCCTAATACTGGATCTCTTCAATCTTCCATTCCTATGTCGCGTACTCTACAGCTTCATAAACTTAACAAGCGGCATACTCATAGGGCTATTCATCGCAGTTCCCATTGCCATCTGCACCGGACTTAAAGATAAACTAGACTCAGCCTTAACACCAATAATCCTCATGGCTGGAGCTCTCCCAAATCTTGCCATACTGCCCCTCTTCGTCCTATGGTTCGGCCCCGGCGGATTGGCCGCCACCTTCATGGCGATGGTCAGCTCATTCTTCCTACTATACTTCACAGTGAGGGAGGGAGTCAAAGACATCCCACACGACTATTTCCACGTGGCCACTATCTTCAGGACAGGGAGGTTGGACGTACTAAGAAAGATTATCATACCTGCGGCCCTACCTCAGACCATTACAGGCGTCCGGCTAGCCTTTGACCATGTCTGGGAGATCATATTGGCCATCGAGATCTTCGCAGGCGTCGCTGGGATAGGTTCGTTCATAAATCTGGCAGTAAGTGACGGTTTAATCGTAGACGCCTTCGCAGGCATATTCGTAATTGGCATTTTGGCTATAGCCGTTGATAGATTTGTTTTTCAGACTCTTGAAGGAAAGGTGAGGAGGTGGCACGAGTGACACGTTGCTTGGAGATTATTGATGTAACTAAAGTTTACCCACTCGGCAACCATAACATCCCCACCCTCGACAGAGTCTCCTTCCATGTACATGATCGGGAATTCTTCTGCGTAATAGGCCCTAGTGGGTGTGGTAAATCGACGCTCCTAAGGATGATGGCTGGGCTAGATGCACCAACATCAGGTGAGATCCGTCTACGAGGTGAGAGAATAACCCACCCACATCCTAAGATCAGTATGGTCTTTCAGTCTTTCGCCTTATTCCCTTGGAGGAATACTCTGCAAAACATAGAGTACGGCCTGGAAGTTCGAGGCGTCCCAAAAGCTGAGAGACGAAGGATCGCCGAGGAACTAATAGAACTGGTCGGTCTCAAGGGGTATGAGTACAGCTACCCGAAACAGCTGTCCGGTGGAATGAAACAACGTGTCGGGCTTGCTAGGGCATTGGCAGTCGACCCCGAGATCGTGTTAATGGATGAACCCTTCAGCGCACTAGACGAATTCACCGCTCAAACCCTGAGGAGTGAAGTTGTGGAACTTTGGAAGAGTACAGGAAAAGTCTTCATTCTAGTCACCCATAATCTCACCGAAGCCGTGGAACTGGCCGATAGGATAGTGGTGTTAAGCGCGAGGCCGGCGAGAGTTAAAAACTTGATTAATGTAGATCTGAAGAGACCGCGAAATAGGTCGAATATCAACTTTATTCGATGCCAGAAAAACCTGTTTAATCTACTACGTGAAGAGCTTGAGAACACCATTATGCGGCATAGATTGAGAGCTATTCATGAACACCACGCCATAGAAGACATCGAGGAGTAATTTTCATGCCTGATCGTCAGATTCGCCCTGAGCGACGAGATCTGGCAACATAACTGGGCCGCTCACCATGTCTCATAGAACTCGTAAGGTTCTATACCTTTCCTAGAAAGTTCTAGGCAGATAAGATAGGTCTTATAGTCTTCCTCGTAACAATCTTGGCATGAAAGGTAGTATCTGTTATCTTTGGACTTGCACCGTCTAAGCTCCTTAAAGGGAACTTTATTGGTTAATACTTCCACGAAGCTTTAACGTTACTAGCATATAAAAAATTTGCTAACAGTTTGGAGGGTTATTCAAGGTATTAGTTCACCAATTGGCTCTACATCATAGCAGGGAGAGGAGTATTTTTTTCTCAAATAGACGAGTCAAACGAAGGTTTTGAATATGAGAATGTAGGTTATTTGTACACAAAAGTTGTTTAATGTTAGCATATGTGCGGCGTATGGTGGTGAAAAAATTTGAGACGTAAATTTCTCGCCGCAAGAGAGGACCTAGTAGATAAGTTAAGCAAAATTGCGCAAGAGAAGAATGTGACACTCTTTGGCATGGTTAACGAAGTTCTGGAAGAGTTCATAAGAAGCGAGGAGAATGGTCAAAGTCTACGTGAGGTGGTAGATAGTCAGCTGATCCTTAAAATGGCGAAGGAGGCTGGATTAATTCTAGTAACCGAAAATTTTTGGAACTACATCCTTGATAAAGGATTCGAAAACGATAAGGAAGTGCTAGACGAGATGTGGCGTAGCACTGGGCAGTGGTTTGGGAGATGTTGTAAAATAAGACTCCCCAGCGAAAGCCCATTAGGGACTCTTGAGAGGGCTATGCGGGCATTACCGTGGAATATATCCGAGGTTAATATTACTCGGAGTAAGGATGGAGGTAATGTCACATGTATAGGTTCGAGGCTCTCTTTACCCAATACCACGTTACTGGCGGCGTTCATGATCGGCTTCATGGACTCGTTCGGCTATACACTTTCTAGTAGGAATATCTCGAGAGGAATCATCTCCCTCGACTTTAAACGTGGAGAATAAAATGGATTTCACACCTAAGAAAGATAAGAAGTTCATAGCTGTGAGAGGAGATTTACTCCAAAAGATAATTGAGATTGCAAATAAGGACGGGAAGTCGGTATACGGTTTTGTTAATGAGATTTTCGAGCAAGCGATTAGGGCTGACGAACTGAAGCTCTCACTCAGTGAAGTTGTTGAGTTTTATTCGTTAATAGAGATAATGAAGAAGGCAGGAGCTGTAATTACACCTGCCGATACTCTTGACCATTTAATAAGTAGATTATACCCGCTAGAGAAAGAATCCCTACAGGAAAGATGGTATCTTTCCGGTGTCTGGTATGGTAAATACCTCTCAACCCGTTTCAACGACGCTCTGGGCGTCTTCAAGAAACTGTTAGAAGCGTGCATTTGGAACATCTCAGAAGCTAACCTTTCAATTAATAACGACGGTACAATATCTTTAAGATGCGTGGCGCCAAACCAATCCCGTGAAAGTACGGAACTCTTCTCAAAGTTTCTAAAGGGAGTATTTAGTGCGCTCAACTACAAGGCGATTAAAGAGGAGTTCTGGCGGGGAATCATACTTATGGAGTTGAAAAGGCACACACCACTGGACGACATTGAGCTTGGAATTGAAAAGTTGTGAAAAGTTTACTATTACACATCAAGTTCTACCCCACTATATAAAACGGCTAATCCCGGAAGATTGGGGCGGGCGCAGAATTTCGAACCTATTTCACTATTTCTTTATATAGTGTTTGAGTCATTTTTGTAAATTTTACTCTTAACAATCACCCTCTTTTTACTTAGACCTTTTCCACACACTTAATACATTTTTAGCTCCGCCATATATTGTAGCAAAAATTTGTGACAAGAACAAAGATTTTTGTGGCAGACAAAAAACGGAGGAGAAACATGTGTCAGACAACCTGGTGAAAAATTGGGATAGAGAACTTAGAGATTCAATGTTCCAGAGGTTAGAAGACAAAGTTCACAAGATACCTCTGAGGGAGAGAGTTTCTCAGGCGAGTTATCGACTGAAACTGTTGCAAGAGCGTCTTGAGCAGGCAAGCAAAAGAATGCAGAATCATGACAAAGAGCTTTTCGATAAATGTGTAGCTGCGGAGCTGTCCAAGGACCCCCAACGGGCAATAATGTATGCAAACGAGTGCGCAGAAGTTAGGAAAATGGCGAAGGTTCTACTTCTCAGCCAGCTGGCTATAGAGCGAGTTCTACTTAGACTTGAGACTGTTAGGGAGTTTGGGGACGTCATAGTTGAGATGGCACCAATATCTGGAGTTATACATGCGTTGAAAGGTAGATTGGCAGGTGTCATCCCTGAGGTCTCTTATGAGCTCGCTGCGATAGGTGAGATGATGAATGGGATGATCGTTGAGGCTGGAGACGTTACAGGATCCACTTACAATGTTACAACCATAAACGAGGAATCCAAAAGGATTTTGAATGAAGCTGGCACCATAGCTGAACAGCGCATTAAAGAGAAGTTCCCAGAATTGCCAACAGCCTACAGAGCAGCTACTTCGGAAAGGGAGTTCACCTCCAAGTAAAGCCACCGATCAAGTTTGGGTGGTGGTTAAAATTCGCTTTTTTGATAAATTTGGAGGGGTAAGAAAGAAAACTGTGAAGGAAAGGGTTGAAGAGAAAATGCACATTTCTCGTGTTCCTCTTAAAGAGAAAATAGCGCACGCCATGTATAGGATCGACACGCAGATGACTAAACTTCAGCAGATGTCTGCAAAACTGCAGGAGAGAGACAGGGAGATGTTCGAACGTTGCATCGGCGCTAAATTATCCAAGGACGACACTCACGCAGCTATCTATGCCAATGAGTGCGTTGAGATCAGGAAGATTGCAAAGATAGTGATATCTGCAGAACTCGCATTGGAGAGAGTTCTGTTGAGGCTTCAAACAGTGGAGGAAGTAGGCGATCTATTAGTTCAGATGTCTCCGGTGCTCGGCATAGTCAAGGAGACTAAAGGAAAGTTAGCAGGAGTAGTCCCAGAGGTTTCACGTGAACTTGAAGATATAAACACTCTGCTGAGTGACACCTTGGTAGAGACTGGCGAGGTAACCTCTAGAGATGTGATCATCGAAGCCACTTCCGATGAGGCTAAGAAAGTCCTAGAAGAGGCGTCAAGTATAGCGGAAGAGAAGATTGGTGAGAAGTTTCCAGAACTCCCACAGCAACTATTGGCAGCTGAGAAACCCGCTGAAGCTCCTATCGCTTTAACCGAAGGAGGGGGCACAGAATATAAGCCAGCTCCAATTCCTAAGGGGCAGTTGGAGGAACAGATCTACAAATACATCAAGGACTGTGGGGGCGAAATGAGCGTCGAAAAATGCGCGCGAGACCTCGGCGTATCTAGCGAGGACGTGAAGAACGCTATCAACCGGCTCTGCGAGGAAGGAAAAATAATACTCCAATAGTATAGCCAACTTTGAGATCATTATTGAGGTAGAAGTACTTTGATGGCATCAACCGAGCTTGAACAGTTTGCTGTAAAGTATGCCCGAGAGGCGATAAATTCTGACACCCAAGGTTCTAAGTCCATGGCTATCGCGAAATATCAGCAGGCAATCGAGGTTCTTCTACGGCTTTGTAGTCTTTACCCTAACGCGCCCCAGAATCGTGTCTACATGGAACGCATAGATGCCTACAGAAAACGGGTAAACGAACTCAAGACTGGAGTTTCTAGGCAAGAGCTGAGCGACCACTCTCCCCCAGCCAAATTTGAACAGCTAGTTCTGAGCGAGAAGCCTAACGTTAAATGGGGCGATATAGCAGATCTTGAAGACGCTAAAAGGGCGATTCAGGAGTCGATAATCTACCCAGTTAAGAGACCTGACCTCTTTCCGCTAGGATGGCCAACCGGCATACTCCTCTTCGGGCCGCCGGGTTGTGGCAAGACGCTGTTAGCTGCGGCGGTCGCCACGGAGATAGATGCCGTTTTTTACTGTATTGACGCAGCCTCAGTCATGTCCAAATGGTTAGGCGAATCTGAGAAGAATGTGGCTCAGCTCTTTGAATCTGCTGAGAAGGCTTCTGCGAGGGGCCAGCCAGCGATCATATTCATAGATGAGATCGACTCGCTGGTTGGGGTGCGGAGTGAAGAGGTTGGTGGTGAGGCTAGAATGAGAAATCAATTCTTAACAGAGATGGACAACGTCTCAAACAAAAATAAGAGACAACACATCTATGTGATCGGGGCTACAAACAAACCCTGGGCTCTAGACTTGCCCTTCATTCGGAGATTTCAGAAGAGGATCTACGTTCCACTCCCAGACCATCAATCTCGGTTAGAGATCTTCAAAATTTACCTCAAGAATTTGAGGTGTTCACAGGATGTGGATCTTGTAGAACTTAGTAAGATGATGGAAGGCTACTCTGGAAGTGATATCCGCGACATTTTTCAGAGTGTTCACATAAAGACTGTCAGAGAATTCTTCGAGTCGAACGACGCCGGCAAGTGTAGGGCGCAACCTCGCGAGATTAAAATGTCCGACTTCATGGAAATATTACGAGAGAGAAAGCCGAGTGTCTCCCAAGAAGTTATAAAGTCCTACACTAGGTGGTTCGAGGAATTTAAGGCTCTATAATACTGGAGGCTCCTCGCCCTTGTCTATCGATGATGTTGACTTAAGAATTCTAGCCGAGTTGGTGGAGAATTCGAAAGTTCCATTCACGGATATCGGTAAAAACCTATCCATACACCCAAACGTAGTCGCCTATCGAGTTAGAAGAATGGAGCAGGCAGGGATTATAAAGAAGTATACTGTGCTCTTAGATCTGGAGAAACTTGGTTTGAGTGAACACATCTGTGTGAGTGCGAATTTCCCAGGCTTCACCGAGCGGGACGACCTAATTAAGGAAATAGCAAGCATACCTCAGATCTTTAGATTATTCAGCACATTAGGAGATCCGGGTTTGATGATCTTTATTTTAGGCAAGAATAAAACAGAGATAAACGAAATCATATCGCGGATTAGGAAACTTGACATTAACATCGAAGCCACTTCCCCGATAGTCAAAGTTTACCAAGACTGGCTGCAAGGATGCTTCCTTCAGAACTTAACCGAGAGGAACGGTCAAACTGGACGAAGCCCCAATAAACCCGCAGCTGCATCCAACGGCGACATAGCCTATGTTTTAGATAGATAACTTCTCGTATTCTCTCTTTTTCGTCTCGAATTGTCTCCTTGTCATGTAACGCCGCGCAGGTATACCTTTGACAACCACTCTGGGTGGGACAGTTTTAGTAACCACCGAGCCAGCCGCCACAACAGCTTCTTCCCCTATCTTCACGCCCGCGCCTATAATTGCGTTCGCACCTATGACAGCTCCATCTTCAACAACAGTCTTCCTCCTCACCTTGCTTTGAGGGTATTTATCGTTTATGAAGCACGCCCGCGGCCCTATGAATACATTATCTCCGATCATTATTGGTGCAGAGATAAATACTGCGGATTGAATGCTCACCCCAACCCCTATCTCTACTCCTCCTCCCTCGATAAGACTGCCTGAGCCGATCATAGTCCCATCTCCAATAACTGCACCTTCACGGATCATCACGTTATGGCCGGTCTCGACGCGTCTACCTAGCTTTACACCTTCGTAGATTACGTTAAAGCTGCGGAGGACGCAATTTGCATGAATGGTTGCACCTTCACTTATCTCGTCATACTGCGAAAATGCTGGTTTGCTTGGTTTTTTAGCTGTCTTATCTATTAAACTGAGCTTACCCTTGGTGGGGAAACCTATTATTGTCTGGTAGCCGATTATGCTGTTCTCTCCTATTGTGGTCGAACCTAATATGACATTATAACCTTCCAGAAGGACTCCTTGTCCTATAGAAGCTCTAGGCGAGAGATAGTAGGCGGGTGCGGTTTCACTCATATACTACCTGCGTCCCAGCTTCAGACATATAGTTTTTTGCTTCGCAAAGAGATTTTTAGGCATAAACAGATAAAAATTGAGCTAGCGGAGAAAGGAAGTTAAACTATTTCGTGAAATAAATGGTTGAGGCATCTTAGACTAAGACGTATTCATGGTTTTTCTATCAGCTTTTAATTTTTTTATCAAAGACCTTGCTAAGTCTACATAATTTGTTGCTTGAGTGTTGTAAATGTTTGAAATTATGCAGCTAACGGCTATCAGTATCTTCATCTTCTCTTACTCGCTTATTTTATCTGGAAAAGTCAATAAAACTCTTGCTGCTGTAATAGGCGCCGTACTAGTTGTAGCCACCGGGGTTGTGCCTAGTGATATTGTTCTATCCTTCATTAACTGGGAGAGCCTCGGGCTGCTGGCAGGGATGTTCATAATAGTGACAGCACTTAAACTGGCAGGTTTCTTCAGGTGGGTCGGGTTACATATTGCAAAGACAGTCGATCACCACCCCGTACTAATGTTCTTCACGCTGCCACTCATCACAGGGGGTCTCTCCTCATTCCTAGACGCAGTTACAGTTATTCTAGTGATGGCTACCATGACCATAGAGATATTGGACGGGTTAGAGATCAATCCAACCCCTTTCATTATGGCTGAAATCTTCGCCGCAAATATTGGCGGCAGCGCGACGATGATGAGCGACCCTACCAACGTCGTCATTGGAACCTCGCTAGGTTATTCCTTAACAGACTTTCTCGCGAACACAGGCCCCATCTCCTACAGCGTCTTAGTGCTAATCTTGGCCGCTCTAGGTGTTATCAACCGAGGTTACCTAAAAGAAGGTTTGATGAAGCATCCTATACACAAATATAGGTTGACACATAAACCTAAAGACGCTATCCTCGATTGGAGACTTCTCAAAGTTAGCGTGCTCGCTTTCTTCCTCGCCGTGACTCTGCTTGCCATCCAAGAGATTGTAGGGATATCCGCAGCCATGGCTGCTATCTTTGCAGCTACTCTAATCTTAGCCTTCGACCTACGTGGCTCCTTCGGCATTATTAAGAAGGTTGATTGGAGTATATTATTGTTCTTCGGTGGGCTTTTCGTAGTGGTAGGGGGGCTGAAGAACACAGGAGTTCTAAACCTAGTTGCAACTGCTATATCGAGCGTAACTGGGGAGAACCTAGTAATCGCCATAACAGTAGTATTCCTGCTAGCTGCAGTTCTCTCAATTTTCGTGGATAATGTCGCCTTGGCAACGGCTTTCATTCCGGTAATTCAAGGCATCGCCGTCTACGACGGTTTGGAGTTAGCTCCTCTGGCTTGGGCTCTCTCTTTAGGTGTATGCTTTGGGGGGGTCGCTACCCCGTTCGGCACAGCTACCAATATAGCAGGGTTGTCGATCTGTAACAGAATGAATCATCCCATCTGTTGGAAATCTTATTTCCGTACTACAGCACCTTTAACGCTCATGGTCTTGCTCCTAGCTGACACTTTTTTGATTCTTCGCTATGCCCTATAAGAGGCTCCAAAAAAATGTTAGGCTAGTATCTTCTGGGAGATATTGCCAGCCTCCACCGTTGTGTAGCTGCCCCCGTGGGTGGTGGAGGATCTAAGTTTTAACGCCTCGTCGAAATGCTTAGCGTAGACTTTGAGTTCTTTAACCTTCTGTTTAGCTTCCTCTCCCTTGTACTTACTCATATGCTCCCTTATCGCCAGCATGGTAGCTGTATTGACGAGAGCTGCTAGATCTGCGCCAGTTAGACCCTCTGTCTGAGAGGCTAACTTGCCGAGATCAACATCCTCAGCTAAGGGCTTCCCTCTAGTGTGAATTTTCAGTATCTCTAGCCTTGCCTCACGGTTAGGTGGAGGTACGTAGAGTAGCCTGTCAAATCTGCCAGGTCTAAGTAACGCAGGGTCGATGAGGTCTGGCCTATTAGTAGCTCCAATAATCACGACATTGTTAAGCTCCTCTACTCCATCCAGCTCTGTTAGGAGTTGGCTGATCACACGCTCAGTGACATGAGAATCGCCGTAACCTGACCCACGTGAGGGAGTTAGTGCATCTACCTCGTCAAAGAAGATGATGCAAGGCGCTGCCTGTTTTGCCTTTCTAAAAATTTCCCTCACTGCCCTCTCGGATTCGCCAACCCATTTTGATAAGAGTTCAGGCCCCTTAACACTTATGAAGTTGGACTCACTCTCGTTAGCTAGAGCCTTGGCCAAGAGTGTTTTACCTGTCCCAGGCGGCCCGTAGAGTAATATGCCTTTAGGTGGCTTTGCGCTAACATACTTGAAAAGCTCAGGATATTTAAGAGGCCACTCTACTGCCTCCCTAAGCTCCTGTTTCACACCCTCCAACCCACCAACATCCTCCCAATGCACATTAGGAACGTCTACCAGAACCTCCCTCATGGCTGAGGGTTCTACTTCCTTCAACGCCTCTTGGAAGTCACTCATAGTTATAGTGATTCTGTTCAAGGTCTCGGTTGGGATACTTCCTTCCTCTAGATTTATCTCAGGTAGTATCCTTCGCAGTGCCCTCATTGCAGCCTCTTTACATAGCGCCTCCAAGTCAGCCCCTACAAAGCCGTGAGTGACGTCCGCCAACTTTCCAATATCCACATCCTCGGAGAGAGGCATGCCACGTGTGTGAACTTGCAGAATCTCCATCCTACCCTCACGGTCCGGTATTCCTATCTCGATCTCTCTATCGAAGCGGCCAGGTCGCCTCAAAGCTGGATCTAGTGAGTTTGGTCTGTTAGTAGCGCCAATTACCAATACCTTACCTCTGGACTCCAAACCATCCATCAAAGCTAGAAGCTGTGAGACAACTCGCCTTTCAACTTCCCCCGTAACCTCCTCTCTCTTCGGCGCTATAGAGTCGATCTCGTCTATGAATATGATGCTGGGCGCGTTCTCCTCTGCCTCTTTAAAGATCTCTCTTAGACGACCCTCACTCTCTCCATAGAATTTGCTCATAATCTCGGGGCCGCTGATGGCGATAAAGTTTGAATTGGTCTCATTGGCTATTGCTCTAGCTAGAAGGGTCTTGCCAGTTCCTGGTGGACCATATAACAGCACTCCTTTAGGTGCGTCAACGCCCAGTCTCTCAAAGAGTTCAGGGTGACGGAGGGGCAGCTCTATCATCTCTCGAACTTTCCGTATCTCGTTTCTCATTCCGCCTATATCTTCATAAGTGACCCGAGGTATGGTCCTGGTAGTTTTAGCTGGTTCTTCGCTTAAGGTAATCTCCGTTTCAGGTGTGACAACCACAACCGAGGATGCAGGTTGGAAGCTAGATACAACTAAGTCGATTCTTTTACCCATAATGCTGATGGGTATGACATCTCCCCTCGAGACCGCACGCCCCTCAATTAGTTGCCCCACATACTCTTCGCCGCCAATTATTCTCAGAGGCTCCGCAGGGGCAAGAGCCACTTTCTCCGCAGGCTTCGCCTCAACTTTTCTCACAGTTACTTTGTCATCTATGCTAACCTTCGCGTTGCTTCTAGTGGATCCGTCTATTCGAATTATGGACTTTCCATAGTCCTCACGATATCCCGGCCAGTAAATTGCCGCAGTCTTCTGCTTTCCAAGAATCTCGACCACATCGCCGGATGTAAGCTTAAGCTCGCCAGCAATTTTTGGGTCTATCCTCGCTATGCCGCGCCCCACATCGCGTGGGAGCGCCTCTGCCACACGCATGATAACTGAAGACATTTTCTTGTTTCACCTACACCGTTGGTAACTAAAAGTTAGTATCTAAAAGATATATAAAAACCTTTCCCAAAGGGCCTATCTACCTCGCACCCTGAGAAACCTAGCCACAAACGAAAACCTACGAGTCTATGTGAACAAGCCGGCATCTGCGAAAGAACAAGTATGAGAAAGGAGAGATTATTCCTCTACTAACAGGTTTATCACAACCATGACTAATAAAGTTGTCATCGGATTTTTATGCGTATAATTAGCTCGGCAGACTTATCTAAAGGTTGGGGATATGATAAATGCTCAGAGTGGGAGAAATCTATGAGCCGAGGCAACATTTCAAAGCTCACGCGTGGATAAACAACTGTGTCGTATACGAGAAGGCTGAGAAGGACTACATCTCTTTTTGGGATGAGATTGCCAAAAAAGAAGTCAACTGGTTTACGCCATACGAGAAAGTACTAGATGACACCAACGCGCCTTTCTACAAATGGTTCGTCGGCGGCAAACTGAACATATCCTACAACTGCCTCGACAGGCATATAGCTACGTGGAGGAAGAACAAGGTCGCGTTAATATGGCAGGGCGAGCCTGACGGCGATAGAAGAATCATAACCTACTATGAACTTTACAGGAGGGTACTACGGTTCGCCAACGCTCTAAAACAGCTTGGAATAACGAAAGGTGACAGAGTTACAATTTACATGGGAATGGTTCCAGAACTACCTGTCGCAATGCTTGCCTGCGCCCGAATCGGTGCAATTCACAGTGTAGTTTTCGGCGGGTTCTCCGCCGCGGCACTGCGGGAGAGAATAAATGACGCTCAAGCCAAGTTAGTCATCACAATGGATGGTTTCTATAGAAGAGGTAGGATCGTTGAGACCAAGCGAATTGTTGATGAGGCGATTGAACTTGCACCAAGCGTTCAAAATGTCATCGTGATGCGAAGAACAGGGCATGATGTTAACATTATGGATGATCGGGACATCTGGTGGGATGATTTCCAAGATGGTGTGGAGCCGAAATGTGATGCGGAGGTAGTTGACAGCGAGCATCCACTTTATATCCTTTATACCTCGGGCACAACAGGCAAGCCGAAGGGTGTCATGCATGTCCACGGCGGCTACAATGTTGGCACTCACATCACAACTAAATGGGTATTCGACCTTAAAGATGAGGACATATTTTGGTGTACAGCCGATATAGGTTGGGTCACAGGTCATAGTTATGTCGTTTACGGCCCGTTCTCAAACGGCGCAACTGTGTTGATGTACGAAGGAGCACCCGACTACCCGCACCCGGATCGGTGGTGGAGTATAATTGAGCATTACGGTGTTAGCATCTTCTATACATCCCCCACGGCGATTCGACTATTTATGCGATTTGGTGAAGAATGGGTTAAAAAGCATGATTTGAGCACTTTGAGGCTACTCGGAACGGTTGGGGAGCCTATAAATCCTGAGGCATGGAGATGGTATAACAGAAATATCGGTAAGGACAACTGCCCGATTGTTGACACTTGGTGGCAGACTGAAACAGGCATGATCCTTATAACACCTTTGCCTGGAGTTACAAAGTTGAAGCCAGGCTCAGCGACATTTCCATTCCCAAGTGTGAAAGCTGAAGTCGTAGACGACGAAGGTAGACCTCTGCCGCCTAACACGCGTGGAAAGCTAATTTTAACCAGACCATGGCCCGCGATGTTGCGGACTCTCTGGAGGGATCCGGATGGGTATATTAGGCGGTATTGGAGCGCGTTTAAAGACAGATGCGTCTACCTTACCGGAGATGGAGCGATGAAAGATGACGACGGATACTTGTGGTTGCTAGGCAGGGTCGACGACGTCCTAAAGGTCGCGGGACACAGACTGGGAACAGCTGAACTTGAAAGCGCATTGGTTGCACATAAGGCGGTTAGTGAAGCTGCGGTCATAGGGCGACCTCATGAAATTAAGGACGAAGTGCCTGTTGCTTTCGTTATACTTAAAAAAGGCGTAGAGCCGACGGCAGATCTTAGAAAGGAGCTCAAGGATCAGATAAAGACTATGATAGGCCCGATAGCCGTACCCGACGAGATATACTTCGTTGAAAAACTGCCGAAGACTAGAAGTGGTAAGATAATGCGTAGGGTGCTTCGCGCTCTCGAGAAGGGAGAGAGCATAGGAGATATAACTACCCTCGAGGATGAAACCTCCGTGGAAGAAGCAAAGAATAAAGTAACCGAAGGATAGGTAGCACCTACCTTTTTCTTTTTTTAAAGAGAGGACATTTTTTAGAAGATATGCACACTAATTAAATGTGCACCTTAGGTTTGCGGTAAGATTAATGTTGATATTTTGGGTTCTATAGTTTTGGGGTTACCTAGTTGACTATAGAACCTAATGCCTTGGCTACGGCTATCGAGGCTTTAAGCTGGATCGAGTTGAGCGGCATTGGACTTTCTTATGCCACCATGAGAGCGGCAAAGCAGCTAGGCATTAGGGATGAGGCAGTTATCGCTTCAGCCAATGCTCTCGTCCAAGAGACACTTAGGAGAGAGGCTGTAATAGGGAGGATTCTGGCTACTGTCGTCCCTTCTGAACTTCTACACAAAGTAACAGCTGGTGTAAGAAGTTTCCTTAGAATTTACACTTATTTAACTAAACTCTCGCCTCAGACGTGTAAATGTTGTGTAGAGCTAGTTGAGGCTTCTAGGGAAATTTTGGGGTGGAAAACCCTACACCCGGTGGAGGCGTTTCTCGGCAGGCTTCTAACTTTTGAGCCAGCTACTATCTATGAAGGTCTGGCCGATGTTGAGAGGACAGCCTTGGAGACTTCTCATCCAGACTGGTTCGTCAAGTACTGCTACCGCCTCCTTGGAAGGCGAGAGGCATTGAGGCTACTACGGAAATCCGCTGAAGGTGTGTCCAGTTACGTCCACCTAAACACACTTCATGGGTCCGAGGAAACCATAACCGCCGCGCTCACCAGAGAGAGGATCAATCTCAGCCATATGCCTGAAATGTTACACCTGCATCTTGTTTCGGGTGGGAGTAGGTTGCTATGGAGAACTGAAGCTTACAGGAAAGGTCTCCTCTATCTCGAAGATAAAGGCAGCTATTTAGCTGTCTCAGCTTCAGGCGTAGAGAAAGGCATGAGAGTCTTAGGCATGTTTGCAGACGGCGCAGCAAAGATTGCTCACCTAGCTCAACTGATGGAAAACAGTGGGGTCATCCTCTATGCAGAGCCCCGTCCTGAGAAGACAAAAGCATTGGAGCGAGATATTAAGAGACTTGGCGTGAAAATAGCCAAACCCCTCAGCCTTAAAACTCAAACAGCTTCACCCGCCCCTATCGATGCCGATATTATAGTTGTCAACCCTCCTTCAAGCTTAACCGGCATCTTCGGGACTGAGCCGTCTATTAGATGGAGCGTTAAACCTGAAGATATCAAGAAAAATATGGCTCAGCAAGTTGGTGCCTTGGAGGAATTTTCTAGACACGTCAAGGTCGGTGGCGTCGTGATTTATATTACATCCAGCATTACGGTGGAGGAGAATGAGATGGTTTTGGAGCATTTCCTAAGTTTGAAGCCCGACTTTAGATTAGTGGAGGTGAGAGGTGTGGGAAGGCCGGCCTTTAGAGAGCTCCACAACTGTGTAAGGATTTATCCTCATCTACACGACTCGGACGGCAGCTTCATAGCTAAGATTAGAAGGGAAGGCTAAATATTTCTTTTTATTTCCAAGCTTATCTCATGTCTTCCTTCTAGTTTATATGAAGCAGAGTATCTCGAAGATAATCTTAGCGGAAGCTTGCAAGAAAATCTTCGTACGCTCTACGTGTCACAGCTTCTATGAAGCAGAGTATCTCGAAGATAATCTTAGCCGCTTGGATTGCGGTTATTCCGAAGTCACCCTTTGGTGCAACCTCGACTAGGTCGAACCCCACAAGCCTCTCATCGCAGAAACCATGAATTATGTTTAGGAGCGATGTGACTTCTAACCCTTCAGGCTCAGGATTTCCAACCTCTGGAGCATGTGCTGGGTCCAGTACATCCATATCAAGAGTCAGATAATATCGGGAAAATTTTTGAAGAGAATCTTTAATCGAGTCAGCCGCCTCACGCCAGCCGTCATGGAGTATTTTGTGAGCTGTTATGTTGTGAATTTTATTCTTCTCAACGAAGCTCAACTCCTCTTTGCTGGTAGCTCTTGTGCCTGCAAAGATTATCCGCTCAGGTCCGCATTTGTCGACTATTCGGCGCATTACCGTGGCGTGTGAGATTTTCCTACCGTTGTACTCATCCCTGAGGTCGTAATGAGCATCGAAGGAGACTAACGCTGTATCTCTAGGTAGCGCATTTAGGGCGTAATATGTGAGTGTGTGCTCGCCGCCGAGGATAACCGGCATCTTGCCAGCATCCAAGATCTTAGAGGTTACCTCTGTGACACAGTCTAAGCTACCTGCTACCTTAACATTTCCTAAATCACACATCTTCAAATCTTCGACGTACAAGTCAGTTCTTGGGCTGTAAGTTTCAATGTTGAGGGAAGCTCTTCTCACGGCCTTAGGTCCTAGCCTTGAACCTAGACGATATGTGCTGGTCTTATCGTATGGCACTCCAAATATTACGTAAGAAGCCTCGTTAAACTGGGTTTGATACCCTGAGAAAGGCTCCTTAACTGGCCTAATGCAACTGCCTAGAGTTTTCATTGGTTCGTCAACTTCGTTGTTACTCTGAAGTGCTCAGATTAAGCTTAACATTGATAAGCCTTTCTGGCGTGATACTGATCTGTTCTGCAAGCCCCAACATTTTGGCATACGCCTCTTTCATCTGGGTTTCTATGCTGTAAGGATCATCTTGCCAGTTTCCTCGGTAGGGGTGAGGCCCGGGTACTTCTGGGGCAGTTCACTCTTAAACCACTCCGACCCTAAAGTATCTACGAATAGCTTCACGGCTGGTTTTGTCAGCCGTCCCTTTAGTATTGCAAAGTCGTAGCTCTCTTTGGCTAGAGGTATGAAGTCCAGCCCGTACAGGTTGGCGGTGGTTTCGGTTGCAAGCCCTACATCAGCCGTACCACGCATAACCGCCATAGCTACAGCGATATCAGACTTAGCCACAATGCTGTAGCCTATTATCTTGGATGTTACCTCTTTAAGATCCAACCTCTTACTGTTAGCTAGCCTCTGAAGGAGGTGATCAAGAATTAACCGCGCTCCAGAGCCGGGTTCACGGTTGATCATGGAAACCTTCCCATCTAGGAGGTCTTCTAAGCTCTTTACACTTTTTGGATTCCCCTTGCGGAGTAGCAACCCTTGAGTTCGAAAATAACCTCGTACGAGCATGATTTTCCCAGCTAGCCCGTAACGCTTGAGACAGTGTAGGTTGTACTCTTCAGCGTCAGGATTAAAAATATTAACGCCTGCAATGTCAGCCTCACCTCTACTTAACGCCACTAAACCCCCAGAAAAACCTACATTAATCACCCTCGGGTTTAGCTCAGGCATACTCTCAAGCATCAGATCCAAGATAAGATCCACACCCACACAGTAGCTTCCGGCGATCACCAAGTTGGCAGGTCTTAGTTCGGAGCTGAACAGTTGTACTCTAACTGTCTCCCCACGCTCGAGGATCACTACACTTTCAGGAACTTCTACAATGCCATCCGCCTTCGAGATAGATGTTATAATGCCAGACCCGCCTAGGACTGGATATGCAACATACCCCCCAGTTTCAGCTAGTGTGAGGCTTACCGGCACGTACTCCCTGCACCCAGCCACTGAATAGATCTTTTCCCCAATTCTCGCATCAACCGTCTTGGACTCCACCTCAACCTTCAACCCAGCCATCCGCCTCAGTGTGGGTTGGACTAATATTTTGAAGGTTATCATGGCTGATGTTGGATACCCAGGAAGACCGAAGACTGGTTTCCCAGCCACCACGCCGATCATTGTGGGTTTTCCTGGCTTAACAGCAATTCCGTGAACTAGCACGCCTAGCGAACCCAAGTTTTCAGTCACCCTGTAGAGCAGATCCTCTGACCCAGCTGAGGTGCCTCCAGAAACTACTACTACATCGCAAAGCTTGAGGGATGAAGATACCTTCTGCGTTAACTCAGCAAAGTCATCCTTAGCTAAACCCATAAAGATAGGTTCGCAGCCGCAGCTTGTTACGGCGTCACAGATCATCCTAGAGTTCACGTCATATATTTGCCCGTAATCTAATTTTTCCCCAGGCTTTTTGAGTTCGTCTCCTGTGGAGAGGACTGCAACCTTTGGCTTAATGAAGCATGGTACATGAGTTATTCCGAGTGCCGCCAAGATGGCGGTCTCTCTATATGTCAGCAGGGTTCCCCTTCTAAGTATCCTCTCCCCCACTGGGATGTCGGAGCCTGCAGCGATTATGTTCTCACCGGGAGTAGACACTTTACTTATGTTCACGTGAGCATTCTCTCGCCATGTGTGTTCGAACATCACTACTGCGTTTGCCCCAATCGGGATAGGGGCGCCGGTGGAGATCTCAACAGCCTCCCCGCTAGCCAACTCAAATTTGGGCTCATCCCCAGCGGCTACCTTGCCAACTACCTTTAAAGTTCTAGGTCGTCCCTCATCAGCTCCGTAGGTGTCTTCGGCTCTAACAGCATACCCGTCTACAGCAGCCCGATCAAAAGGAGGTATATTTATCGGTGCCGCGATGTGCTCAGCTAGAACTCTCCCGGCAGCCCTCTCGAGGGAGGTGTTCTCGCTCCCTATCGGGTGTGGGTTGAAGTGTCTTTCAAGTGTCTCTAACGCCTCCTCGATTGAGGCGAGTTTCCTGAAGACCTTGCGGCTCACAGTGGTTCACCTAGGGGCCTCAACAAGATTACCTCTACCTCCTCCCCCTCAGCCAGCCCCTCAACATTCTCGGGTATGACCACCATCCCCTTTGCCCTGGTCATTGACGAAATAACTCCAGAGCCTCCAGCCATGATAGGGATGGCAACATAGCCGTTCCTCTTCTTCTCCAAATCTACTCTCACGTAACTTCTTACACCTGGAGTTGAAGCTACACTCCTAATCATCCTGGCCTGAACAGTTCCACCCCCCAACCCTAAGCTCGGCGACCCCAACATTACAGCTAAAATTCGCCTTACAAAGACTAAGAAAGCTACCACTGCCGCCACGGGGAGACCTGGAAGCAGGACAACTGGCTTACCTCGGATGACCGCCAATGCAACTGGTCTCCCAGGCTTTATAGATACACCGTGAACTATGATTCCAGGCTCCCCCAGCGAATTCACGGCATTAGGCAGTATGTCCTTCGAACCTGCGGAAGTCCCCCCGCTACCGAGAACCAAATCTGCCTTCTCCAACGCCCGCTCTATAGTAGCCGTTACATGTTTGAAGCTGTCATGTACTATCCCAAAGTCGAGGGGGTCTCCCCCCATCTCCCTGACTAATGCTTGAAGGGTGTACCGGTTAACGTCGAAGATTCTGCCACCTCCCAGTTTGCAGCCGGGCTCGACTAACTCACTACCAGTCGAGAATACTGCTACCTTAGGTCGCCTAATGACGCTCACTTTCGTCACTCCGGCAGCTGCCAGCATGCCGAGGTCGTATGGCTTCAAAAGCGTCCCCCTCTTTAGGACTGTCTCCCCCTTCCTTACATCCTCTCCTCTCTTCGAGACATTATCGCCTGGGGCTGTAGCCTTCTGGATCGCCACTCTGCTCCCATCTATGCTACTAGTGTACTCGTACATAACCACAGAGTCTGCCCCAACCGGCATAGGAGCGCCTGTAGAAATCCGAGCAGCCTCCCCTTCCCCAACATGCAATGACGTTTCACCTCCTACCTCTTCAACCCCTACTACGTTTAGGACTATAGGGCTTGCAGCAGAAGCTCCGTAGGTGTCTTCGGCTCTAACAGCATACCCGTCTACAGCAGCCCGATCAAAAGGAGGTATATCCAGCTCGGCTTGTATATCATCAGCCAGAGTCCTCCCCAAGCTCTCCCTGAGTGCTACCACCTCGGGAGATAGAGGCTTTAGATTAGCCTCTCTCATGAACACATCCCAAGCTTCGTTAACTCTGAGCGGTTTGGCGAATCCCTTTCCCCTAACATCCCTCAAAGTTCGTCCACCTTTAGGGTCCTAGACGGGTTCTATCTCAGCCTCGCTTGAGCTTCTTTCCTAGTCTTTTCATGCTTATCTTTTGTGTGCTTCTTTCCTACTCCAACGAATGGGATGAAGGGTATAACCGGTATCTCAAAGCCGCTGGATAAAAGTCTCTTTACCCACCTCTGTCTCAGTATCCAAAGTGTCGGTAAGATTGCAGAGATAGCGATTATAACGAGAATCTCAGCCACGGTTAGACGGGCGCCTAGGTTAGCTATCCCCAACACGGTTGCGACCGTGTTTGGGAATAAGTATATGGTTGCGACTACCGTCAGAAAGAGCATCACCATCGTGAGATCCTTTATCTCGACATTGGACCGATAAGAGGAAGCAACTATCGCAGCGGTCGCTTTCGAGTTGTGGATCTCGAGACACTCAACCAAAATCTCACGAAGTTCGTTAACAGTTCCGATCTGCCTCAGAAGGGAATCATGAGCCTCCTCTACGAGTTCATTGACCTTACTACCTCTGAGGCTGGGGGGTAGCTCTCTCAGAGTTGATAGCAGAATATCTGCCAGCCCATAGTTGACTTTGTTAACAGCTACAAGTTCTCTCCTAAGAGAAATTGTTTTACTGACTGCTCCGAGTTCGCTGGATCCGATGAGTTCATCTTCGACATCCCAACTCTTCTCCTCTAATCTCTCAACTACGCGGAAAGATAGCTGGGCTAGGCGTTCCATTATGAAGTGGAGTATAACGTCCAGTCTGTATACGCCGTAGTGGTTCATCTCATCTTCCAAGTTTTCATAGACTTCATCACAGGCTTCTGAGCCCTCATGTACTGTGACAAGAAATTTATCACCTAATAGAACCAGCACTGGGAAGCTTTGTAACTCCTCCAGGTAACACAGCTCTTGAAGAACCAGCACCTTATATCCCTCGCTAGTCTTCATGAGCGGTTTCGTCTCTCTTTTATAATCTTCAAAGATATCTGGCGAAACGGCGAGTTTCTTAACGAGCATTTCCTTCTCTTGGGGGGAGGGAGAACCGTCGAGCCATAGATTACCTGCCTCCGATAGAGAGGAAAGCTGGCTCTGGGAGATGTGTTCGATTTTTTCAAGCCTGTCTTGACGGAGTAGAACCGCCCTCAGCATATTCGCAACCCCTAAACTATTTGGGACGGGTAGCAATAAATTTACGTTTATCCAAAGAGCGGGATAGCAACAGGCTTGCTTCAATTAAGAGTTTTGAGTACATGTTATATCTCAAATTCGTGCCCACATCTGGGGCATCGTGCTAAGCTACACTGAAAAGCTGAAGGGCAGCCGCCACATGCGAAGGTCCTACCGTAAGATATAGAAAAAGTGTAGCTACATCTAGGACATTTGAGTAACCTACCGCTCGACCCTTTCTTGCTCATGCCACCAATCTAAGCTACTAAGGCTTAATAAAATGTTCTTAATACTCTAAAGCTTAGGTTACTATCCTATCTAGCATGCCCTTCTTCTTCGCCCTGACGATCTCCAAAGCGATTCTGTCCCCTGTACTCATGACTCGCTTATATTTTGCATTTGCATACTGGGAGCCGATGCCTTGATGGACGTTGGTTCCGCCACCGTGCCTAACTGCCACATCTTGCGTTTTTGGGACGAAATCGTAGAAGGCGCTGCCAGCCGCGTCGTAGACACCTTGAGTTACTGCTTCGACATATGGTTGCTTTTCAAAGGTTATCAATGTCTGGATGCAATAGGCTCCAATCATTCCCGGCGGGTCTGACTTCTGGGTAAACTCGACGAAAGCGTCAGCTATCGGGTAGATCTTTCTCAGAAGGGACTCCCTCAGACTGATTAAGCTGTGAGCTGTCACCTCAAAGCTTATGGGGTAGTTGGTCTTGCTCCAATCAGCTTTCAACTGGTCTCTTGCCAGCATGCGGAGTATGCCGTCGTGAGTTGTTTCTCTCCTCTCATCTATTGAGAGAAACTCGTTCGCCAGCCTGCTTCTACTTACATAGTTCTCTACAACTCCCCAGTTCTCCTCTGCGTATAGGGGTGAATAGAAGAAGTTTAGGTTGGCGGTTACACCTGGAATATATTCTTCGACTCTCCCATCCTTCAGATCTTCGAACAGAATCTCCCCTGATGCTAGGGCGTTTCTCACTTCCTCCTCCAAACTAGCCCCATTAGCGGCAAATATGAACCCTCTCTCAAGTCTCCTTCCCGCGTGGGGGATCTTTAGAACTAGAGGTTGCTCGATTTCCTTTGGAAACTTTATCCCATCGCCAGTAATTTCGTATTTGTATGGAGTTGGGTGGGGGATCCCCGCCTGCTCCAGGTACCAATAATAATTCTTCTCAAGTTTCTCTCTGTCTTCTATCTTGAGGAGCCCCCGCGAGCCAAGGATCGGGACGGAGAAGTCATCCTCAATCTTCTCACAATTATCTCCGCCAACATACACGGCGAAGGCTCGGTTAGGTATCTGGATAGCCTCCAATTCAAGCAACGTGTCAATGTTCTCCGGCTTCAATATTTCATCATAACGGTCTAAGATTAGGATCGCAACGGACCAGCGCTCTTTTTTTCTAGCAATGTCTCGGATGTCTTCTGATACGTAGAGGTCACGCTCGACTACTTGTGGTAGATTCTCAATCTCCTCCTCAGGTCTTCCAACTCTGGGCTCCCTTAAATATATCTCAGCCCTACCCTTAGTCGTATAGATGAGCCCCCTTATTCCGTAGTCCCTCAGCCCAGCCATCGCGTCCAAGGCTGAGTGGGAACCTAAAACTAACCCCATCGGATTTTTATATCTGCGTGCAATCTCTCGCATCTCTTCCAGGGCGATCACTTCAATCACTGCGCTCCAATTTTTCCTCCAAATAGTGAGGAGTTATAATAAAAGTTTTAGGTATACTCCATTGACAATCTAGGGGCATTTTCCAGTTGAAGGTCTTATGGAGCCCCGGGCGGGATTTGAACCCGCGACCTTAGCCTTTTTGTAGGTGCAATCAATTTGCTTTAATATTTTACCAAGGCCACGCGCCAACCATGCTGCGCTCTCTCACCCTTCACCGAGGGAACCGAGGCTTGACCGGGGCATACTTGAATCTCAAATTAAGCCTAATATGTCTTGCGTCAATTCAGTCCTCTTGCAACTTGGTAGAGAGGGTGGAAAAGTGTAAATAACAATTTATAATAGGGACTGAGTAGGCGCTTCTTCCCGGAGGCGTTTACTGTTCCTACGGCGGTTGATTTGGGGAGGGTTGTCTCGATAAAACGTGAGGTCATCGATAGTCTACTTAGTTATGCCCAGATATTTCACCCAAAGGAGGGAATCCTTCTTCTGCGAGGTACGACTCGGAAAGGTGCTGTCAACATAACTGGCACCGTGATACCACCTTTGGCCACTCATAGCTACAATTTCTCCAGCTTTCCATTCTTCATGTTGCCAATAGATCCATCCATTGTGGGGGTGGCGCATTCACATCCATCTGGCGCTAAGCGTCCCTCAATAGAGGATTTAAACAATTTTTACGGCAGCCTGATGGCGATTGTAGCTTACCCCTACAAAACCGAGGAGGATATAGTCATATTTGATCGAGACGGTAACACTTTAAAGTTTAATGTCATCTAAGTATGCTCTCAAAACTGTGGACGCAGCCTTTAATAGGTTGAACTTTGAAACTTGACCTGTCGACGTTCATGGTGAGGGTGACAGTTGCCGGTTCGTGCCTTCGTGCTGGTTACAACTAAGCCGGGAACTTCGGAAGAGCTTGTTAAGGCTAGACGGATTAGGGGGGTGAAGATGATTAACTCAGTCCTAGGTCGGTTTGATGCAGTAGCTGTGATCGAGGCGGCGGACTTTGAAGAATTATCCAAGATAATCTACGAGATGATTGAGAAAGCCCCTAACATCATCCATACCGAGACCCTTGTCGCGCTCTTCCATCCTCCTTGATAAGGTAAACCTTCCCAACGTAGACTGAGGGTTCAGAATAAGGTCAAAAGTGTTTCGGTGTGAGTTATGTTCGGGTATTTCTCTATCACCTTGTATATGATGTCGGTTATGGTCTCTAGGTTTTCCGCCTCGATCACGACTACTGCATCAAACCGACCGTAGACCGAGTCGGCCAGAATAACACCTTTGATCTCCCGTGTAGTCTTGATCTGTCTGAGGACTTCTTCGGAGGTCCCTGGTTTGGTGGTGATTAACACGTAGGCTCTCATTTCGACTCAAATACGAATTAACGACGTATTAGCATATTACATTTTCCCCACCGAGGGAATAATCAAAAAGGCTTAAACTTAATCATTCAGTATAGGATTACATAGGTATTCATCGAACATCCGACCTGATTTATTTGAGTATTGTCTAGTTTAACCTGTAACATAACCTTTAAATTCAATGAAGTTATTTATTTTCCAGAAAGGATATGAGGAGGAGTAAATGTCGTCTCCACAAATTGAGCTGATAAACTTAGAAGACCCCGCCATATCAAGGTGGCTTGACCCCGTAACTAAACCGTCTACCAAAGCAAGCTACAAAACCGCCATCAGAGCATACCTAGCCTTCACAGGTCTAACCGCAAGCCAACTCATCGACGAAGCCGTAGAAGACCAAACCAGAGACATACGCCAAAGGCGTGGCATAGTCCTCAACAGGATAGTCGGGTTCTACCAATATTTGAAAAAGGATTACCCCATAAAAAGGCGTGGAAGATGCGAACATACAGAAGTCAAGAAGGGTTTGAGCGATAAAGCCGCAAACCTCTACATAACCGCCATAAGAAGCTTCTACTCGACTTTCGACGTTGAAGTGCGCCTTAAGGGCCGCTACAGGCTTCCCAAACCGAAGGTAACCAACCGAAGGATGAGGTTGAGCTCTAGTCAGGTCAAGTTGTTGGTGGATCATGCAAGGAACCCCCGTGACAAAGCCGTCATTCTCACCATGTTTCAAAGCGGGATGGATGTCTCGACACTGTGCAGTCTCAAATATGGAGACATACGGAGAGGTCTCGAGTCTGGAGAGATCCCCCTCAAGCTAGACCTCTACCGACCGAAAACTGGAGTGGAATATTTCACATTCCTTGGGCGTGACGCAATAGAAGCAGTCAAAGTCTACCTCCGAGACCTTGAAGCCAGAGGTGTGAAGCTTCAAGACGGTTCGCCACTATTCCAAAGGGAACGACCACATGGGGCTCCACTTCAACCACACCTAGTCCAGAACATGTTGAGAGAGGTGGCATTAAAGGCGGGCTTCATAGACCCCTATAATAACGGTAGAGACATCAACCCGTTAAGTCCCCATGCCTTGCGTGAAAGCTTCGGTAGCATAATGATTAACTCAGGCGTACCAGACACCATAGTTGACTTCTGGTTAGGGCATGCAATCGGAGAGATGGCGGAAGCGTATAAAGGGCTCCAGTTTGAGAGCCTCAGGAAGATGTATCTCGAACGGGAACGCTTACTGAGCATAACCCCCCCTCCAGTCGACCCGTCGGAGATTGAGAGGAAGGTTGACGCCAAGGTGGATGAACGCATCCAAAGCCTCCAGAAGGTGATAGAGAACCTCTCTGCAGAAAACTTGGAGCTTAAGAGCAGGATGGCAAGGTTGGAGTTGGAGAACACGGAGCTCACTGGAAGGATTAACAGGGCGTTGGAAGAGGTTGCGGAGATAAGGAAGCTTCTAACTTAACCAGTTTATTTTAACTAATAGAAGCCTCTAAAATAACCAGTTTACCTTAACTAACAATAACAGGATCACATGTGTAGAAGGGGAACATTGGTTCTCAATCTACACTAAAAAGCCGACTCTGTATGGGAAGACTGAGACCCATTGAACAAAATCATTCTTTTGTTCAATATCCATACTTTTCAAGTTTAAGACACTTTGTCATATTATAATATGACAGAGTGAGTTGAGTGAGACGTGGATGAACTGGTTGTATGGGTTCCCCAACCATACTGGATGAGACCTCTCCTTAAGGCATATGGTTGAAGAGAGAAAAAAGGTTGGGGGATGAGGGGGTGCCTCTAACCTTCACGGTTTAATCTTTCTTCTTGAGTTTCTTACCCATCTTTTTCACCTCGCAAGCGTGAAGCGGGGGGTTATACTATGCCAAGTTTTCTCTTCACTGTGCGGGTGCTTCTGTTGAACTTGCGGAGACCTTGTTGAATCTGGAAAATTTTATGTGCGGCTCTATTTGGTGGTGTAGCGAAAGAGGCTTCCACTATGAGGTTGGCGTTCTCGAATGCTACGAGGTATTCTACTGGTGTGCGGGCTCTCTTTTCTCTTCTCCGCTTCTTGTTCGGTTCGGGTTTCACGGTTTTTTCGGGGGGTTTTTTCGTTTGGAGGGTAGGGGTCTGAGGCTTAGTTTTGCCTCTTCCGCATGGTTGAACATGTTTCTTCATATGCCTGTCCCCCTAAGGTGAGAGTAGATTTAGTTCATGTTTTACCCGTGAGATGCTGAAGGGTAGGTAGCGTTTCTTTCGGGCATGCGTGATGAAGTAGCGGGTCTCTTTCTCGTTAAACTTGGATTTGAAGAGCGTTCTAAAGAGGGAAAGGATCTGGTCGTCTGTGTAACCGTTGTTGATGAGTTCGAAGAGTATGGCTAGGTATCCGTGGTGGGAAAGGTGGGCTCCAGCCTTAGCTAACAATATGAGGTCTTGAACTGGTGTTCTAATCTTATTGAAAGGGGGGGCTTGGTTGCGGTTTCCTTCCCCCGCTCTCACCTTCCGCTCCAAGAAGATGTGGTGCCATGCAAGTTTGAGCATGTGAGCGGGTAGGGGGCTTCTCTCTCTGATTTTCGCCAAGTCTTCCCCGCTCAGGTTGACTTCCACTCCTTTCTCGTTTATGGGGATGCACATTTGACCGCTCTTCTCGTGGCGTGTATAAGGAACCCGACTTAGCCGTTTAACGTCCCCCAGAACCTGATGGTCTAACGTGGAGAACTGGAGACCCTTCAAGATGAGGCTGGCGACTTTGCGATAGACCTCTGCTAAGTCTTCGGGGGCTCCAGTTATGGCTTGTGGAAAGAAAACGTAGACACCCGCACCTTTGAGACCTGAGCGAACGATTAAGGGCTCCGCATGGTAGAACCGTTTTAAAATCTCTGCGAACTGGAGAGCCTCATAGATGGCTTTCTCAGGCTCTGTTGCGTTGTCAAAATCGAAGAAAAGCTTGTCGAGAGCGTAAACCGTGTCTCGATCCCGATAATGGTTCACTGACATGAAGACTGGAGACTTCGCCGCTTCACATTTCTCAACAAACTTGACGAAATCTATAGGGTTGTCTACGAAGAACCGAAACGGGTTACCAACCTCTCTGCCGAACAAGCCGAACCACTCAAACCAGAAGTCTTCTCTCCGCATTTAGACCACCTTTAAACCGTGGTCGGTTTGCTTATGTGAGAGCACATCGTAGGGGAAACGGAACTTCCGTCCACAGATCTCACATTTGAACCTTGGTGGGAGACCTGGTACTCCACTGACCATCGGTTGAGGTTCACTACCCTCCGTTGTGAGACAGTGGTGCTTCTCTACAGTGCAACTAGAAACCTCACTAGAAACGCCAACAGAACCACTGTTAGAAGTGCCGCAAGAAACATCATTAAAGCCACCATGAGAGCCGTTCCCCCTCTCGTCGTTCGACGAATTCGACGAATTCGACGTTAATTTTAGGGATAGGGTATTGGGGTCTGAAGTGGGGGTAGGGGGTTCTTCCACATTAACGTCGAAAACGTCGAAAACGTCGAAACTTTCACTCTCTAGAGCGGTCTGTTCGTCTTTTTTAGCTTCTATTTCAGGTTGAGAAGCTTTATTTTTAACACTATCTCTAAATTCGCCTTTTTCTAAGGTTTTTTCGTTTAAAGAGGCGTTGTCTAAGCTTTCTTTTTTATCGTTCGACGAATTCGACGAATTCGACGTTAATTTTAGGGATAGGGTATTGGGGTCTGAAGTGGGGGTAGATGGTTCTTCCACATTAACGTCGAAAACGTCGAAAACGTCGAGCTCTATACCAAATTGTTTTTCAAGCTTGGCGAACTGAGGCTGGGTGATATAGTATTTTCGAGCCGTGTCCCGTTTGGGTGTGAGTTTCATCCTTGAAAGGAGCCTGCCTATGAGATACACGTTCCATATCTTTGGAAAGTGGAGTTCGTCGTACTCTCCGCTTTCTATAAGCACAGTTTTGATGTACGCTTGAAGAGAAGAAGGTGTGAAACACACAATTTTTTCGTTCGTTTCTTTGAATAGGAGGGCTATGGCGTCAAGTATTGTCTTCTCTTTCACATTTAACTCTACAAACTTTGAAGCGTACAGGTCGTTTGCTAGTTTATAGAGAGAAGAGAGAACGTCCTTCCCAACTAAGTTGGCAATCGTGAAGATGGGCGTCCATATTTCTCGTTCATGTCCCAGAAACGGAACATTAATGTTCTTAGACGTCTCGACGACACATTTAGCCTTGAAGAGCCGCAACATGTAGAGCCGATCTCTTAGAGCGGCAAAGTCTTCTGGCGTGGGATCCCGACCTATAGGGTCTCGAGCTCGTTCCATGTGGATGAATATTGCACGTGCCTCATCCGCATTCAACCCCCCCGCTTCAGTGGGCTTCTTAGTTGAAGCGAAGACTAGTGGCATGTACAAGTCGAAGAGCGAAATAACGAACTCTTCTCGTGGGGTCTTCTCGACTCGTGGAACCTTGACGCCTTTCTTGAATGTGGATCGGGCGAAACTCCAAGCTGACCGTCCTAACAGTCCCTCGTCCACACATAAGGTGGGCTTGATGGCGTGGCATAGTCGGAAGATGGAAGCGTCACTCGGTTTTGTGACCATGTGACCGTGTCTAGCCATATATGTGACCGTTAGGGCTCCTCTTGTTTTTCCGCATCCCTGAAAGCCATAGAAATAAAGCCATGGGAACGTTTGGAATGCGTCGAAGAAGTATGTTGCGATAATGTAACATGCCAATAAATCGTAAAGCCGTGGATCCCACTCTAGGTTGAGAAAACGTCTGAGCTCTGTCTTTACCTGTCTGAAAATTGCGGGGAACTCCGCTTCTTTGTTTGCCTCTTCAGGGCTAGCCGCAACCCGCTCCACAGTCTCTAACGGTATCAACGTCTGAATTGGGTCTTTCACAAGGTTATCCTTCTCGAGGTAGATCTCTTTATCACCATAGGGAATGGCGTCCACTGCACTGAGCGATTTAAAGTAAAGTTGGAGCTCGTGGTTGTGGTGGTGGCACCAAAAAAGATAAACGGTTATCTCTCTAGTCTTTATTGGGTCTTCCTTCTTTGTTTTTTCCACTTCTGAACGGGCGAAGGTCAGCTCACCAACTATGATGCCGTTTTCTCCGCTATGGAAGAGAGAGGCTGGATGAGCGGAGATTCCCTTGTTCACCAGAGGTCTATAAACTGTGCCATCCGCAGTTCTGATGGCTAACGTCCACTTTTCACAGATTTTATAGTCGTCTGCAGTGAAGGTGCGGGTTCGCCTATTCTCTTGGTGTATTGAAGCTCTGGGGCACTCTAAGCCTAAATAGTGACCGCAATTCACACATGACGCCAGTGGAAGGTTAATAAACTCTTCAAAAGGTGTGCATTTGGGGCACTTCCCCCGCTCCATGATCGCTCCGCATGTTTTACAAGTTTGGTTAGCCGCTTCGCTCATCTCCGTTTCACCTTTTTGGTTGATGGGGGGGTTTCTCTCAGAGCGTTGAGGAGACGTGGGCAACAACAGAACCCGATGGCGTCTTCGATGGCGAAGCAGTTAACGGATCCATTGGCTTCGATGGCGAAGGGGCATAATTCCTTAAAGAAACGTTTAAAAGCCTCTTTATGTTTATACTTATTTACCACGTTTTTCCTCCTCTTTTTCTTTGTTATCTCGACTTGAGAAGTGCTTCTAGCCGCTCGAGCTTCGGCAAAAGGAGTTCCCTGAGCTTTCTTCCGCATTCTGGGCACAGTTCTAGGCGTGGGTTGGTCTCAGACATTTTTCGTTTCCCCCTCCTTCTCGATTGAAGCGTTCACGGTCTTCGTTAGAATGTTGAGGTCTTGGAGAAGGAGCGTTACGGCGTAACGGTAGAAGCTACTTCTCGAATAGCCAAGTCTTCTTCTAGTGGTTTCTACGATTTCATCTATCTGGTTTGGAAGATAGATGAGTCGATTAACCCCTTTTCCTTTATCCATAGTTGGTCAAATTAAAAATGAGCGAAAACCTTATATAATAGTAATGGTATAGTGAATCTTAGGATCTAGTGAACCATTATGTTGGTTGGTCAATCTCCTCTTTTAAGACATAAAAAAGCAAAAGAAGCCTTTTTGAGGCTTATTGAGAGAGGTCCTCTCTGTTGGAGTGAGCTGGCAGACATAGTTGGTAGGGGCTATATGCACATTTTCATGTCAAAATGGGCTCGGTTCATAGAGAAAAAAGGCTTCGCTCTTCCAGTGAGAGAGAAGGGCTCTTGGGGTCGTAGACGTGAACTTTACGGTTTAACTCAACATGGTGTGGTTAACCTTCTAAGGTGGGGGCTCCTACCCATCTCCAAGGTGGCACAGGTCGAAGAGAAACATAACGTCAACTATACTCTGATGGAGAATTTCCCAGTAAGCCATGAGCCGTTAAAAACTGCAGTAGACGCACTGTTCAAGTTTTTGAGAAAAACATTCCCCGAGGTCTTCTACGGCATCCTGTTAAAGGTGAACTTTGAAGAGCTCGAAGTTTCCGACTATGTGCCTCTACTGTTTTGGGTCGAATGGAAGGTTTCCACGTCTCCTTCCCCCCATAGTTCTGATGTAGGAAGAGAAGAGGCTGAGCGGTTCGTTAACTGTCTCCGAAGGTTGGAAGAGACTGGTGAAGAGGTTAAACTGTTGCCTTGGGCGAAAGAAATGGTTAACATCCTGATCAAAATGCGTGACTATTTCTTTCCACCCAAAAAAGAGGTAGGTTTCGAGGTTCGGTATCACCCAGTGAAGTAGAGGCTGGTGGAAGGATAGGGGGAACGGGGTTACTTCCGCTCTTGCCGCTCTTGGGTTTTAACCACAACATTAGCGTAGGGGAAAACCCAATATGTCGACCTCGACTTAGCCAAGCTTTCTCACCATTTCTTTAATTATTTAAAATGAGGTTGATAAACTGTTGGGTAATTGTCAACTTTATTTATTTCCCCCAGAACCCCCCACTCCTAATAGAAAAATTGGAAAAGGTGAATGTATACCCCTATTTTTTTAGTAGAATTTTCCATCAGTTTGAAACTTCTAAGTTAAACTAGTATTGTTTCAATCCTTTTTAGGTTTCTTGCTTTGACATGGGCGCTACTGATCATCAATGTGAGCGTTCCTATACTTAAGTCAAGTTTCTCTCCTACTTTCTTGAGGAGTCTGTAGGCTTGGACGACGTTTATCGGCCACCAAGAATATATGTCACAAGACCTCAGGTAGGCGGTCAGATGTAGACTCCCTTCCCTATACTTGAAGTCAACAATCTGTATAGCTGGGAAGCTATAGCGGGGGTTGAGGATGTGCTCAGAGTCCATCCCTGGATGGAAAGTTAATGCCACTGCACGGCGGCTGAGTAGATTGTTTCTGAGAACTTTCGTCACGTTATCTTCGATCTGATTCAGTCGTCCTCTAGGGAGTGCCCATTCCCAGAGATGTGTTCCTGGGCTAAAGCCGGGGATAGGTCTGACTAGACCTTCTAATAGGTGGGGGTGATCGTTGATCTTCGTGTCTCTAGAGAATGCTCTAGGCAGCGTGTTAGAGGGCTTCAATATGCTGGTGATTAGATTTAGAACCTCCTGGGTTTTCTCTAGATTTTGAGGGTCCGTAATATATTCTCCATTTCTACGAATGCATCTTAAAGCTTCTTTCCAAACATTTTCATTGGTGAGCCCTACGACCACATAGTTTCCTTTCAAGATCTGCCCTCTCATAATATGTTGGGTAGTGGTCGTCCCTCCAACTCGCATATTCTTTCAGGGGTAAGTGGCGGTAGTTCGAAGTCTCTCAAATAGACAGTGAAGCCTTCTCTTTTCGTTCCTTTCATATCAATCAGGCTTGCGGATCTCATTGCTTGTATCTTCTGGTATACGGTTGTGTAAGGGATCCCTGTTCTAGAGGCTAGGTCTTTAAGCGACATTTTCCTACCAGGGGCTAAGCAAAGTTCGCATAAAACTCTTCTTACATCCTTTTGAGATAGGAGTCTAAGTTGACTCCAAAGGTTCTCTTCGGACAACCTTGCCACATAATAATATTCAGGAATTCAGAATTTATATTTTCTGAAGCCCGAGAGTTAAAAACATAAAAAATAACCTCAAAAAACATCTATTTTAAAAAAATATTGATTTTAATAGATTATTTTTCAATTATTTTAGTTATACGTGCACAAAATTTATAAATAACCTCATAATAGATCTATACTCGTAAAATAATGGAAAGAAAATGCTGCGTAGAGGAATGTTGAATGAAAATTTACATCTCGAAGTCGCCTGTAGCTAGGAAATGTATAACAATCATAAGGCGAAGTATATCCCCGACGAAAGTTGCTTTCGCCTCCATGGAACTTGGGAAAGAATTAGGATACGATATAATTGATAACCTTGGGTTGGATCCTAAAAAAGAGTACACCGCCCTCTTAGGATCCAGAGACAGTTATTTTGAGACAGCTGGTCTAAAACAAGTCTTCCCAAGGCTGAAGCTTATATACTTAAACTCTAGAGAAGCCCACTTCCAAGGTGAAAAAACCCCACTCACAGAGACAGACTGACCGATGTGTGGTTCATCGTTGAACCAGTCGTAAGTAGACAGTCAAGTCTGTTGCGTATGATAAATTACTCATTAAATTACTCAAGCTATCTTGTAGGGCTCCACTTCCTTGCAGAGAGAGCGTCCTTAACGATGGCACAGAGCCGCCTTGACGGCAGACCGTCGCTTGATTATGTGCAAGTGGCTGAGCTGTGTGATGACGGATCAGTTAGTGAGCCGGGTTTAGGGCTATCTAGGATCAAGGATTATGGGGATAAGGCCTTCGGAACCTGGGGGAGTCATTATTCTCTCAGCGAAGAAGTTCAGCGCTTAAAATCTTTAGTGAACCAGCCTGCAGGTATACAAGAGGCCTTAAGGGGGCTCATTCTTTACCTGATACTAAGACGGGAGAGAGCGTCTAAAATTCCAACATGTTTGTCGAAGCCATCCGCAGCTTGGATCTATAACTGTCTCAAATATTTGGAGGCTGAAAGGGCCATTCGGTCTCCAGAAGGTTTGGTTGCTAGTTCTCATCCAGGAACTTGGCTTAATTATGATAGGTTGTGTGAGATTATCTCCGATCTAGTCTTTGAGAGCTTTATAGTAGAGGAGAGGTCAAGTTCTAGGTATTTCAAGCTGACCGCGAAGGGAGCCAAGTATACTCTGGAGGTTTACCTCCCATGCTTGGCTGAATCTCCACTTTGGAGAAGGGCTATTGAGTTGATAGTGGAGAAGACAGACTGTATAGCTATGAATTTATCCCAGCCTCACAAGCCTGTAATGGAAACTGCAGTAGATTACACTGGTGGGTGTGGTGTGGTGAGTCAACAGCCGATTGAGGTTATAGTCTAAAAAGGGTTGAGAAGATGAGGGTATTGACTGAAACGGACACAAAGATCATTAGAGCACTATCGGATAACGGGAGACTTAAACTCAAGGCGATAGCTTACCTAGTTGGAGTCTCAGATACAGAGGTTAAGAGACGTCTCACATATTTGGTCTCGTCGAACATTATAAAATTCACCCCTCTAGTTCACATTGAGAGGCTTGCACTATCAATAGCTGTTGTAAGTTGCTCATGCAGCGACTTAAATGGGCTCACTCAATACATCGAAGTACTAGAAGCCTGCCCACGAGTTCTGAGCTTAGTCACGTGCACTGGGGCTCACAATTTAGTAGCCACGGTAGCCGCTGAAGATTACAATACATTGTGCGCGGTGATTGAAAGGAATTTCCGCCTAAATCCACTTTTCAAGAATATAGAGGTCAGTTTTGGAAACTTTGAGAAACCAACGCATCTGCCGCTACTCAAAATCTCCGAAATGCTGGAAAGAACCCCATGTGGGAATAGCTGCCTCGAGTGCTTCTTCTACCAGAAAAATCGATGCCAAGGCTGCCCCGTGACAAAATATTGCCAGCAACCTTTCCCACACATAAACTCTGAAGGACGCAACTCTAACCTCAAAAACTCTACAGCATCTTCCCCAGATCCAACCATTGCTTTCAAGCGTGAGGAGTTATCTCCACGGATAAATTCAAATACAACTCCTTGATGGGGGTGGGTGGCCGTTATTCCAGTTCCAAGGGACGTTTATACACGGTGTGTGAAAAACCTCAAAGATCTATTGATACTTATAGCCCTAGAGGATTCCCCGAAGTGCGGTTACGATGTGCTCAGCTATATTCATAATCACTTCATGGTTCTACTAAGCCCAGGCACAGTCTACCCGTCGATTGAAGCGTTGAGGAGAGATGGACTAATCGAAAGTCTTCCTAATGCTGAGAAAAAGCTCTATGGACTAACTCAGAGAGGAAAGGAGATGATCAAACTTGAGTTTCGTGGATACGTAGCCGTCTTCCGTCGTCTATTTTCAGACTCGGCTAGCTTGAAAGAAGAGGAAACATGGCTCGTACGGTGAAGATTCAAGTAAGCTTTGTGTCCATTAGTTTCTCAGCCAGACTTTTAACTTTGCCATGTTCGCTGAATACTATCTTAGTTTCCAGTCTCAAATTCAACCCCAAACGGCGAAATAGTGCAAATAAAACATCTCCTGTAAGAGGCTCATCGAGTTTCTTAGTAACTATAAGGTCTGCAAGCTGTTTCACGATGAACTCTGTCTCCGTAGGGTACTGAGCCTTCGCCGCCTCTAACACTTCTCTCCCTCTGCCGACAAGTTTGGCACCTACGATTGCCCAGTTATCTACGATGTGAGGGGGCTTAGGCGCGGCTGTTGCCTCCTTAAGCTTCCGCCTTATCTCTAAAAGCTTCCTCATCTTCAACATTTCCAGGTCAGCATCAGCCTCGGAACCCATCACCAATCACCCAAACTTACCCCTTAACTCGCAAGATATGAAGCTCTTTACCCCTTCTTAAAAGAGTTACTTAACCAAGCCCCGGATAGATTGTCCCTCCTAAGCGAATTAATATACCCTCTGCAGCTTGCCAAAGCATTCTAACACTTCCATGTAGACGGTTAGAAATACTTATACGAGTGGCTGTTGAAATTTCAGTTGAGAAAAAATTTGTCCGATTTCTCCCCCGAAGAGATTAGAAAATACAAACTCAGGATGCTGGCTAAAAAATACGGAAAGCCGCCTGAAGGTTACGATCCAGCTATAGGCGACTACAATAGGCAGTGGATAATGATTCGCCCAGGTCACAACATCCGCTACACCGCCTGGATAAAGTATTTGGAGGATTTAGATCGCCTAGAACGTTTGGATACAAGCCCAGTTCGGCCTGAAACGAGTGCTAAACAACACAGAAGACTACCTATTGCTCCGTTTGACCTCTTTTTAGCTTTACTTGTCTTAGTGGGGGCGTCATGTTATATCGCTGGCGTCGAACGTGTAATATCCATCCTATCAACGCTTCAATACTTCGCACTCGAGATAACATCTACCACGTGCGCTCTAATTGAATGGCGCTGGAAGTTTTTCTCCAGAAAAGTCTTCCCCACCCTCTCCAAGTTCCGCCGTTACTGTAGGCTATGGTTTAGTCGCCTACTAAGAGGCGAGCTATAACCGCTCCGCTAACATGGCACTACTGGTTTGAATTAACAACATCTCAGTGGTGCTCCATAACCAGTAAAGGACATGTAGAAGCCTCCATTCTTGTGCCCTTTTTGAGGCAATTGAGCTAGCTATCAGCCGGTTAAACCTGTAAAAATAGCTTTCCTTGAAAGCTTTACCGGCGGTTCACTGTGCAAGTTACCGCGGTTGTATGTGTCAAAAGTTTAAATATTAACCCAGATCTTACCATTCTAGATGATGTGGACTGACCTGCTCCTAGACCCTCTACAGAGGGCCGATGAGGAGAAGTACCTCCGCTGACCTCTTGGAGAAGAGTAAACCTCAAAATAGTTTGGAACACGTCGACGAAAAGGGCTCAGTTTATTTAAGTCAGATGTTTTGAGCGGCTTAAAGTCCAAGATAGAAGAACCAGTAGCATTCAGTAAAAATGTCTGTCCAGAAAAGACTATTATATAGAAGCTTCTCTCTCAAATCGGTTTAAACTATGTCTTCGCATCCCTTCACCGTGTATAATATACGGTATGAACACAGTCCTGCAGCGTTAATAGCTTCGAAGAAAATCCCAAAACTTACTGTAGCCGGAGAGGAGATCGGCCCTTATGTGGAGAACACACAGTTCAAGGTTAGGATGTGGGTAGCTGAGGCGCTCATAAAGTTAGGTCTGGCACGGTTGCAGCCCGAAAGAGAACCCATAAACCTAGCAGAGCTCCACAAGATTCACTTAAAAGAGACAATGCAAACCAGTCGACGCCTCTCCGGTCTCCCAGAAAATTTCTACCCACGTTTAAAGAGGTTCATTAAAGTTCTCAGGGAAGAAAGTTACGCGAACCCTGCAAAAGCGGCTGAGTTACAGAAAGCAGTCCAGCTGTCCATTGACATTCTCACCTGTCGCCTCAATAAGATCCTTCTCTTTACCTCTCTAAACAGTAAATCTGATACAATATTCCAGAATCTAACCCCTGAAGAGAGAGCCCTCTATGAGAGACTTCGTGGAGAGGTAGAGAAGTGGCAGTCAGCAGTTTGGCCTTTGCAGGAGGATGAATGAGTTGGCTGTTGAGACCTCGCTTGACGTTAAGGAAAAGCTCCAAGAGTTCTTTAGAGGAAATAAATATAGGACGCTGATCAAACAAATGGCGGTAGAGGGTAGACGTTCTCTCGAAGTTGATTTTCTAGATCTATCTATCTTCGACAGTAGCATTGCGCAGAAGTTGCAAAAAAACTTTGATACCTACCAAGAGGAAGCGAGAGAGGCCCTCCTAGCACAATTGAGGGTGGAGGCGCCTGAGTATGCTGAGACTGTCAAGAAGACGCGAATCTATGTTAGATTCAAGAATCTTCTAGAGCCTACATCCCTCAGAAAGATATGCTCCGACCAGATTGACCGACTGGTCTCCTTTGATGGGATTGTAATACGCGCCACCCCAGTGCGCCCTTTACTCGTAGAGGCAGCCTTCAAGTGCCGCTGTGGAGAGACAATCTTCAAACACCAAGAGGGCCCCTTTGTTAGACCGCCCTCGCGATGCGAGAACCCCTCCTGCCGGAGGGAGAGAGGCTTCGAACTCATCGTTGAGAAGTCCATGTTTATGGATTGCCAGGAATTCAGGGTTCAGGAGAGACCTGAAGATCTACCTCCAGGGCAGCTTCCCCGTTTCATCGAAGTTACAGCTCTAGACGACCTTGTAGATACAGCGAGACCTGGGGATCGGGTAAAAGTGACCGGCGTCGTCAGGGCTAAGCCAGAGTTCATCCCAGGGAAAGGACGCCTCAGGACTTTCACTGTTTCAATCGACGCAAACCACATCGAGACGGTCAGCACCGAGACTGGTGAGGTAGAGATATCTCCGGAAGACGAGAGGAAAATAAAGGAGATTGCTAGGAGAGAATTTCTTTACAAAGATCTTGTAGACTCAATTGCGCCGACTATCTATGGGTATGAGGACATCAAAGAAGCTATCGTATACCTCCTCTTTGGAGGCGTGCCCAAGACAACACCAGAGGGTGTCTCGATACGTGGAGATATTCATGTACTTTTAGTGGGAGATCCGGGAACGGCGAAGTCTCAGCTACTGCGATATGTAGCCCGCCTATCACCTCGAGGGCTTTTCACGACTGGGCGTGGAACTACCGCCGCCGGCCTCACCGCAGCGGTTCTGAGGGAGAAAAGTGGGGGAATGGCACTTGAGGCTGGCGCTCTTGTACTCGCCGATAAAGGTTTAGCTTCAGTGGACGAGATCGACAAGATGAGAGATGAGGATCGTGTAGCTATGCATGAGATGATGGAGCAGCAGACTGTCAGCGTGGCTAAGGCTGGTATCGTGGCTACCTTGAATGCGCGGGCGTCGATACTGGCTGCGGCAAACCCAAAGTTCGGGCGGTATGAGGACCGGTTGACAGTATCCGAGAATATTAACATCCCCATAGTCATACTTTCAAGATTCGACCTTATATTCATACAGAAAGACAAACCAGCTAGGGATTTCGACGAGGCTCTCTCGGAGCACATCCTAAAAGTTCACAGGTCAGCCGGCTCAGCTGCCGCGCCACCGATACCTGCTGATCTCCTAAGAAAATACATAAGCTACGCTAAAACAAGGGTACACCCCAAGCTAAGTGAGGAGGCGGCTAAGCGGCTTAGAAGCTTCTATTTGAAGATGAGGGAGTCATCTGGTAGCGATCTGGAAGAGTCCCCCATCGCTATAACTGCGCGGCAGCTGGAGGCTTTAGTCAGGTTGGCTGAGGCCAGAGCGAGAGCTGCTCTGAGGGACACTGTGACTGCTATGGATGCTGAGGCGGCAATCAAGATAATGGAGAAGTCCCTCAGAGATGTTGGCGCGGTTAGGGAGGCAGGGTTGGTGGACATTGATGTTGTGATGACTGGGGTTCCTAAGACTGTGAAAGAAGGTTTGACCACCACGTTAAAGTTGATAGGAGAAATAGAGAAAGAGGCAGGTGAGGTTGACCTTGAAGTGCTCTATCAACGTCTCGAAGCCGAATACAAGATAAGTAGGAGTAACGCTGAGGGCTATGTGCGGCGGCTGAAGAGTGATGGCACCATATATACCCCTCGGGATGGCTATGTGAAAAGGGCTCGGGCTTAACCCTCTCTAATGACCGGTTGAGATCTTTGCGCATCGAAGATTTGGAGATTCCTAAAGAGGCTAAAGAAGTCCTTTCGGCTGCAGGATATAGTGAACTGTATCCACCTCAGGAGGAGGCTATTAGGAAAGGGGTACTTCAAGGCCGTAATCTTGTCTTGGCGAGTCCTACCGCCTCTGGGAAGACCCTTATTGCGGAGCTCTGTGCGCTGAAACACATCCTTGAGAAGGACGGCAAAGTCCTTTATCTAACACCCTTAAGGGCTCTCGCCTCTGAGAAGTTTGATGATTTTCGGAAGTATACACGTCTCAGAAAGGCGAATGGAGACCCTATACGCATAGCTATATCAACGGGGGACTATGATAGTAGCGACTCCTATCTTGCAAAATACGACTTGATTATTGCTACCAACGAGAAAGTTGAGAGTCTAATCCGTCACAGAGCTTACTGGGTTGGGGATGTCTCTCTTGTAGTTGCGGATGAAGTTCACCTACTCCAAGATAGTGATAGGGGGCCTACTCTAGAGGTTGCCTTAGCACGACTCAAGCATATAAACCCAAGCTTGCACATCCTTGCACTCAGCGCCACAGTCCGTAATGCTGAGGAAGTGGCTGAGTGGCTGGGGGGCGACTGTGTAAAGACGGATTGGCGCCCAATTCCGCTGAGGGAAGGAGTTCTCATCCACGACCAGATCTTCTACAAGGACGGTGGCTCAGTCAAGATTACACGTTTCCATCCAAACCAAGCTCTGAACCTCGCGGTTAAGACTGTAAAGGAGGGTGGGCAAGCTTTGATCTTTGCTGAGACTCGGAAAGCCGCCATGACCCTAGCCCAGAAAGGCTCCTCTGCCATAAAAGAACTACTCTCCCCAAGCCAGAAGAGATCCCTAGCCGCCATCTCTGAGGAGATCTTGGAGGTTAGCGAGAGGACGCGGCTCAGCGAGTTGATAGCCGAACTTGTAAGGGGCGGTGTAGCTGTCCACCATGCTGGAATCCATCATCGCCACAGGAAGATCTTAGAGGACTATTTCCGTAGAGGAGTTATAAAACTGCTTGTGGCCACTCCGACGCTTGCGGCAGGTGTAAACCTCCCAGCTAGAGCCGTCATCATAAATAGCTACCTCCGTTACGAACCTGGTTACGGTCGAGTTGAGATCCCCACATTTGAGTATAAGCAGATGGCTGGGAGGGCTGGCCGGCCGAAGTATGACGAGTTCGGGGAGGCTATTCTGATAGCTAAAACATTCGACGAACAGGAGAGTCTCATGGAAGCGTATATATGCGCTGAACCTGAAAAGATCCAGTCGAAGCTGGCCATAGGTAGAGTTCTCAGATCACACACCCTAGCCACCATCGCCTCAGGCTTCGCCAATACGGAAGCTGGCCTCTTAGATTTTTTCAGCGAGACATTTTACGCGCACCAATATGGGGCGAAGATTGTGAAGCGGCCAGTTCTTGAGGCTTTAGACTACCTTATAGATAATGGACTGGTGAAGCCTAGGGGGAAGTTTATAGAGGCCACTAGCTTTGGCCGTAGAACTTCAGAACTTTACATCGACCCTGAATCCGCCGTGACCATAAGGGACGGCTTGCTGAACCGCGCTTCACGCCTTACTGATGTGAGCCTGCTCAATATCGTCTGCCACACGCCGGATGTGGCCCCTAGGCTCTACCCCAGCCGTCGAGAATTGCAGGATCTTCAGGTTTTTCTTGGGGAACATGAGGATGAGCTGGTGTTTAAAGCGCCTGACCCTTGGCATAACTATGTTGAATATGAGACCTTCTTAGGAGAGTTGAAGTGCGTTAATGTTATTATGCATTGGATTGAGGAAGCTAAGGAGAATGACATCTTGGAGTTATACAAGGTTGAGCCAGGTGACCTTTACAGGCTGGTTGAGACGGTTAGTTGGCTGCTCTACGCCACCCATGAGTTGGCGTCTCTCTTCAAGTGCGAGGATCTCCTTCCGAGGATAGGTGAGTTGAAGATTCGGGTTCAGTACGGCGTCAAGGCTGAGCTCATACCTCTGGTAGCACTGGAGGGTGTGGGGAGGGTTAGGGCTCGTGCTCTCTACAGTCGGGGGCTTCGGAGTCTCGGCGAGTTGAGGCGGGCTAGTGTGTCTGAGCTTATGGCTGTGCCTGGTATAGGTTCACGGATAGCTAAGGTGATAAAGGAGCAGGTTGGGGGGCTTATCAAGAGGGAGGAGTTAGGTATGCTGAAAGCTGAAAAGTCGGAGCAGAGGGCTCTCTCAGAATTCGAGTAGACTGCTAAATATAACCTCGTCATATTAGAAAACTTATGGTTCGGCACATCAAGACTGTGCTGTTAGATTACGATAATACGCTTCACAACTCGGATTCAAAGTTTGCTGAGCGGCTTGAAGGCATACTCCCCATTAGCGGGGCAAAGCTTTGGGAGCTCTACTGTTACTATATCCATAGGGAACTTGTCCACGAGTTCTACCCGGAGAGGCATGACGATGGGGAATTTCATTGCAAGTTGCTCTTCAAGTATCTCGGCATCCCCTACGACAGGTCTTCTGTTAGACGCATCTTAGAAGGCTACTATGAGGCTGAGGTGGACTGTTGGAGGAATCCTACCTTCTATCCTGAGACCTTCCATTTCCTTAACATGCTTAAGGATCGTGGATACAAACTCTGTTTGGCAACCGGGAGCCACGCTCAAGAGAAGGTTGAATGCGTCGAGAAGTTCGGGTCTAGGGTGTATTTTGAATTAGCCTTGGAGGAGAAAATCTTAGGCTACCGTAAGAGTGACCCGCGCTTCTACAGCGAAGCCTTGGAGTTCTCTAACTCGCAGCCAGGAGAGACTGTCACCATAGGAGACAACCTCACCCACGACATCCTACCCGCGAAGGCAGTGGGGGTTAAGGCTATTTGGGTTAATAGAAGAGGTGAGCGTGTATTTCGGGATCAAACTAGACCGGATCATGAAGTTAAGGATCTCTTAGCTGTACTAAGGTGTCTTGATGAATTTCTGATAGTTTAATTGGTCCCGCGGGCAGGATTCTCACCTTCGCGGTGGAAGTTTTGAGCCTGCGACACTCCGGTTTCTGTTGGCCTGGAAGGCTGGTGGGTCTACCCGTCGGGCAAACTCTACAGCATCTCCTCCCCAGCTATTTCACGAGGATCGGAAGCTCTTCCAGGCTGAGCTACCGCGGGACAAAAAACGAAGAACAATATCGCAATATAAAGCTTTTTAGCGTGTAATTCACGGTTAAACCTTTCCCATATCTTTCAATTCCCTTTGTTGGGATTTTCGCTATGCATCCCCCCGCGATAATGAGCCAAAACACCGCAATTGAAGCTTATTTAAAAGTTTCAATTCCCTTTGTTGGGATTTTCGCTATGCATCCGTAGTTTCGGTAGAGCGTCTTAATTTCAGGGTCTACAACAGTTTCAATTCCCTTTGTTGGGATTTTCGCTATGCATCCCGACCTCAGACGCGGCTTATCCAGCAAAGATAACCCCAAGATGAGGGCAGCCGCGAAAGAGACACCGATTACCCTATAACCGCAAACCAACATATAAAGATAATCGAAAAACCAAACCTAGAAGGCACCTATGTGACGCCTACATAAACTCAGTATAACTGGGAATTTTTAATGCAGTAACATGCCCCTCCTCGTTATTCTGTATCATCAGTTCCTGAGTAGTCTAAATGATAGACTGGCCAATTACTTAATCGATTACCTTACTCAGCCTCTGAGCGATAAACTCTAGGTCTTCGTCTGTGAGCCCGGGGTGGACTGGGAGAGAGAAAACCTGCCTCGCCGCAGTCTCAGTCTTTGGTAGTGCCCCACGTCTGTAACCATATCTCCTTCTATACAACGGCGAGAGGTGAAGTGGCGTGCGATAGTAGACTGCAGCCTGGATTCCAGAATTTACGAGTTTATCTACTACCTTATCCCTCTCACCAGCCCTACTGCCCCTCAACCTTACAGTATAAACATACCAGCTGTGGCTGTATCCCTGCGGCTCTTGAGGGAGTATAAGTTTCCCCGATGCCTCGAGTAGTGATGTTAATTTATTCGCATTCCGCCTTCGCGCATCATTAAACCTTGGAAGTTTTAAAAGCTGGTTATAACCTATAGCGGCAGCAACCTCAGACATCCTATAGTTATGACCCACTCTTTCGCTGTTGTAGAGCTTACCTTCCCCATGGTTCCTTATCGACGCAAGAGCCTCCGCATACTCTCTACGGTTCACAGTCACCATACCGCCTTCACCTGTAGTCATATTCTTTGACGCGTAGAAGCTGAAGCAGCCGAAATCCCCTATGGAACCAGCTTTCCTCCCATTATACGCAGCTCCATGAGCTTGAGCACAGTCTTCGATTATAATTATATCATGCTTCCTAGCGATTTCACATATTTTCTCCATATCAGCCATGAGACCAAACAGGTGCACTGGAATGACTGCACGCGTTTTACTCGTAATAGCTGACTCGAAAGAGGAGGGATCCATGCAGAAAGTTTGTGGATCAATATCCACGAAGACTGGTTTAGCTCCTGCAAGCACTACAGCCTCAGAGACAGCAGCAAAAGCGAAACTGGGAACTATCACCTCATCACCACTCTGCACCTCTGCAGCCATGAGAGAGGCATGCAAGGCAGCCGTTCCAGAACTCATAGTCAGAGCATACTTGACCCCGATGTACTTCGCAAAGGTCTCTTCGAATCTTTTCACATAGGGGCCGTCTCCATGTTTGCTCGTAAGTATCCCGCTCTTCAAGACGGAGGTTACAGCGTCTATCTCCTCCCTTCCAATCAGGGGGTGGGCTATTGGAATAATTCTGCGCAATTCTCCACACATCTGCCCTAATATTAATCGATTATTATAGGATAATTGATTATTCGTGTTGGCAACAGGTATATAAGAGATCCGTCTCTTTCAGAACAAAATACCGGTAACCACCAGTGTAGCCTATTATCACACTTTGAATCTAGCCCCATGGTAAGTTTTATATTAGAAAATATAATTCGAAAAGGTGCATTTAGAAATTCTAATGCGGTGATGTGTAACTGGGTATAACCTCAACAGTTTTCGATAGTAACGATACCGCGATAATAGGACCACCAAAACTTACCAGATTCGAGGAGGCTAGAATTATAGGAGCCCGCGCATTACAGATAGCGCTCGGAGCCCCACTCCTCATAACCCCACCAAAAGGGGTCACTAAACCTATAGATCTCGCCATACTTGAACTTAGAAAAGGCGTCCTCCCAATCACGATAAGAAGACAACTACCAGACGGCACCACATCTGATGTTGACGTGCAAAAAATTTGTCGGGGATAAGACATCGCTAAAGCATAATACCTACCTTAACATTGCTTATGTGAGTGACGCTAAACTTGGAAGACCTTAAAAGTTGGCGGATTGCGACCATCATACTGACAGCAGTTGGCATCTTAACTTTATGCTGGGATGTGTTGGGATATTACAATGTGGTTGTAAGGCTATTTACATCCGAGTTTAACATATTCATTGTATATACACCCATGGTCTTCTCCATCTGTGGATATCTGCTGATGAGGCGAGACAGAAAGCAAAGCTCCTCATGAGACACCTGTTCTCTCACATATTAATGGAGTAGGTGAATGTTCCCTATCCTAATCTTCTCAAGCCCGGCACGCTTAGCGGCCTCGAGGCACGCGTAAGCTGTCTTACGTCTGGTAGTAGGCAGATCACCCATAACGAATCTTGGGCAGAAACCCAAAAGCGTATAAGGTATCCTGGGGTTTATCCCCGCGATGAAAGAAGCTATCGAGTATACCTCAGCCTCATCTATGTACCCGGGGACAAGTAGGGTGCTTGCATTGAGGAGAGGGAGTTCAGCCCTAGCCTCGAAGAACTCTCTCCCGATCATCTCAAAGTTCTCTAACGCTAGCCTATTTGAGACCCCGCAGAGAGCCATATTTAGAGATTCACTCCAACTCTTTAGATCAAACTTAATGTTGCCACCGCTCTTCAGCGAGAGCTCAGCGGCACGTCTAGCGTATTCTCTCCTCATGTGGCCGTTTGACTCCCAACAGATCCGCAGGATACCTCCGGCGGCCCTCTCAATGGCGATCTCGCTTGTCTTCAGGGCATGAGGCATCTGAGGACTTGGGTCTCCCCCGAAGAAGCAGATACATGAAACATCAGAGGTAACCTTCGAGGCTAACTCCTCGGCGCTCATCCTTGGGCTCCGCAATGAAGCATTGCGGCGGTAGTGCCAGTTCTGGCAGTAAAGACAGTCGTAAGAGCAGGCGCCATAAAAGACCGCGAGATTAAACCGGCCAACCTCAGGACCTGATGTGTAGGCGTATTTTGGGTATCCGGCTCCGGTGCAGCCTGGGCAGAACCACCAAGCTACACAATTAGTTGGGAGAGGATCATAGTACCACTCCAAGACGGCCTCTTGATGTGTTCCACCATAACGAAGAAGCCTACCCTCAACATTGATAACAAGCCCACAGTAGCCAAGCTGTCCTTCGCCGATTTTACAGTCGTTAGCGCAGCCGCCGCAGACAAGCCCGGCGTGGTTTCTTGGAGGAAATTCTGGAAGGTTGAAACTCCTCCTACTGGCTGCGTGGGCTTCGCCTGTTACTCTCAAAGCCTCTTCCGGCTTGTTTCTGATACATTCGAGACATACACCCAGACCGTCAGATATGAGATGAGAATCTTTACCGCATACCTTGCATATTCCCACTATTGCACCTACCCTTAGAAAGGCTACCTATACTTAGGAAGAGTGGCATAAATTTATAGCCCTCCCGGACACGCAGTGACCCCTTCCTCACGGAGTATTCGTCAAAATGTTTCACACCGTCCCCTCGGTTTATGGCTGTAGAGTATACTGCGACCGGCACAGGCCCCCTCCTATGTGTCCTTTTGGCGGTTGGGGTCAGATGGTCTGTTAGAACTGCAATGGTATACTCACCTTTTAAGCCTCCGAGAATTCTTCCCACAAGCCGCCTGTCGAGATCCTCTATCGTTTTAATCTTTAATTTTAGGTCTCCAATATGACTGGCCTCATCGGGTGCTTCTACGTGTACGAGGACGAGATCGTGGTCTTCTAGGCTCTTCAAGGCGTAGTCAGCTTTTCCTTCATAGTTGGTATCATGGTAACCTGTGGCGCCTGGAACCTTCACCACATCCATCCCAACGCATACGCCGATGCCGTTTACGATGTCTACAGCGGAGATGACGGCACCCCTGACTCCAAATTTTTCTTTTAGAGGGTGAAGCTGCGGTTTTCTCCCGTGACCCCAGGGCCACATCAAGTTCCCAGGGTTCACCCCAGCCTTGACCCTCTCTAGGTTAATGGGATGTTCGGAGAGAATCCTCTCAGACCTGATTACCATATCGTTTAGAATGCTTGCTGTCTCCGCGCCACTCTCATCAAGGGGTTTGACAAGATGTCTTTTGAAGGGCTTCCCTATAATGTCGTGGGGTGGGGTGCACCTTACCTTCTCCGAATATTTGCCACCCTTCAAAAGCATGATATTTCGAAAGCTCACCCCTGCATAAAACTCCACCTCACCTTCCTTAGCGAAGACCTCCTTTAGACGGCTTACCAGCTTCCGCGCAGACTCAGAGTTTATGTGCCCTGCAGAGTGGTCAACTAGAATATCGTTCTTAACCGTCACAAGATTGCATCTGAAAGCGATGTCGCCCTCTCCGAGGGCGAGTCCCATGTTCGCAGCCTCGAGTGGACCTCTCCCGGTGTAGCATATTCTAGGGTCGTAGCCTAAAATAGATAATGTGGCTACGTCTGTGCCAGTGTCCAAGCCTCTAGGGAGCGTTCTCAGGGTTCCGCAAACTCCACGGGAGGTTAGGTGGTCCATGTTAGGGTGTTCCGCCACTTGTAATGGTGTTTTTCCATCCAGCTCTTCCAATGGGTAATCTGCCATGCCATCGCCGATTATCAACACAAACTTCACAGCCACTCCTCCTAGAGATTGACCAGTCTTGTTCCGCTTTAGATTTTCCTTACATGCAAAACCACGGGTCAGCTATTTAATTCAATCAATATACCGCTGGGAGAGGCTTCGTTTTATCTCGATTAAATCTCTGAGGATGGCGCTAGCTGTCTCAACCCCTCCAGCGCCCCTACCTATCACAGTCTCTTCCCCGGCGTACTTTGAGACATAAGTCACCGCATTTAATACGCCATTGACACAGAGAGGATCGCCTTTAGGTATCAGTTGAGGTGAAACATTCAAAGCCCCGTTTATTGTCCCTAGGAGCTTTATTTCGTAGCCCTTGGCTGCAGCCTCCTCTACGGCTTTGGATGTTACTTTCCTAATACCCTCTACTCTCACATCTTTAAGTGTAACCCTCAAACCCATGACACAGTTGGCTATTATAACCAGTTTGCAGGCAGTGTCTAGTCCATCGATATCCATGGAAGGATCCCTCTCCGCATAGCCAAGCCTCTGAGCCTCAGCTAATGCCTCGTCAAATGACACTCTCTCCATGGCCATCTTGGAGAGTATATAATTGGTAGTACCATTCAGGATGCCCCGAACTGAGAGTATAGCGTCGCCGGGGAGACACTTCTTGGCGAAGTCCAATATAGGTGTCCCTCCACCCACAGCCCCACTGAACCTCAACAGCCTGCGGTTATGGTTGGCAAGTTCCTGAAGAGCTGGGAAGGCGAGCGCTAAGGGACCCTTATTTGTAGTTATCACATGCTTTTCAGCTTTTAGGGCAGCCATTATGTGAGATAACCCCGGCTCCCCATCATTTATATTAGTGGGTGTAAGTTCCACCACAACCTCGGCGGCAGCATCATTTATTATCTCTAAAGCCGAGAGTTCAGGTCTCCCATGATGCGGGTCTGCTGCTACAGTACCTCTCTCCCTTTTTGTGGAAAGAAGCCTGTCTACATTGATGCCCTTTACATCAACCGCGGCGCCGCCCTTGTCTACTACAGCTACGATTACCGGGCGGACGCCATATTTTTTGGCGAGTTCCGATGAGCGTAGAGACAGCATCCTTGCGAAGCTTTGCCCAACTACACCGAAACCAACGATTATTATCCTCAACTTTGGACACCTAGTGCCCTCTTAACGGATTCCATGCTGGCTTCGATCTCTGCGGGCTTCTCACAGGTCTTGATAACTATATCAGCATCCTTCAACCCGTGGCCTGTAGCCACGCATACCACGAGATCGTCCTTGGCAATCCGGCCTTCCCCTAATAGCCTTCTCAGCCCAGCGATAGAGGAGGCGCTCGCCGGCTCCACGAAGAGTCCCTCCCTCCGAGCTAGAAGTTTCTGCGCTTCAAGAATCTCCTCATCGGTGACAGCCTCCGCTGTGCCGCCAGAGTCTCTTATTGCTTGGAGAGCTTTCTTCCAGCTGACTGGGTGACCTATTCTGATAGCTGTGGCGACTGTCTCAGGCGTCTTCACCGGTTCTATCGTATCACGTCCCTCCTTGAAAGCTCTGACTATTGGAGACGCCCCCTCAGCTTGGATCCCAACCATCTCCGGGAGAGAATCTGTGAAACCAAGTTTTCTAAACTCTAGGAAGCCTTTCCAGATAGCTGAAATGTTTGCGGCATTCCCTACAGGAACTATGACTTTATCTGGAACCTTGAAGTTTAGCTGCTCACAGAGCTCATATGCCAAGGTCTTCTGTCCTTCGACACGATACGGATTGATGGAGTTTAGAAGGTATATCTCCTTATTTCGATCACAGAGTTCCCTAGCCAACTTGAGAGCATGATCAAAGTTACCGAGGATCTGTATTACCTCCGCGCCATAGACCATAGCTTGAGCAAGCTTTCCATAGGCGATCTTACCGGAAGGAATGAATACGATACACCTTAAGCCTGCTTTAGCTGCGTAGGCGGAGAGGGAGGCTGATGTGTTCCCTGTAGAGGCACAGATGACCGTCCTAGCTCTTAATTCTAATGCCTTCGTCACCCCTACGGTCATTCCGCGGTCCTTGAAGGAGCCCGTTGGGTTGTCACCTTCATTCTTTACATAAAGCTCTCTGACGCCCAGTTTAGTAGCTAAGCCTTCGCACCTGTGCAGTCTTGTCCCACCCTCCATAAGAGAGACAGCTAGATGAGGATTGGTGATTGGGAGGAGCTTCCTATACTTCCAAACGCCTAAGGGTCTTTCACTCAGCTCATCTAGTCTAAGTTCGCGTTTGATTGCCGGGTAGTCATACTCGATGTTGAGGAGGTCCCCGCATCTTCTACACGTGTATACGACCTCCTCTTTACTGTATATCTCTCCGCAACCTATACATCTTATGAGGAACATCCCTCTATACTCCAAATAACCTGAACTTGACTAACCTTACAAGGTTTAACGCTAAAAGTGTTTCTAGCATGGTTCATGTTTTGAAAAGATTTAAATGGAGATCTAGTGGATTAGCTCTACGACCCAAAGGACCCTACGAGTTCTAGCGGTTAGAGACATAGAAGGGTTAAACTGTGAAAAAGGTGGGTAAACAATCCTTCAAGGCCGAGGATGCGAAGCGTCTCCGTTACGCCGAGTATATTAGATCTGTGGGTGTGAAACCACTAGAGACAGGTAAATGGGAGGAACTCAAGGAGTTTATATATAAACCGAGAAACCTCCAGACCGATGTTATTATGGACGACACCACCCTACGGGAGGGACTACAGATGGCTGGACTAACTTCCCCATCCTCAGACGACATGTGCAAGATCGGCTGTTTGCTTAGAGACATTGGCATAGAGAGAATTGAGGTGATGACTTTCACAAAGACGGACCAAGAAGCCGTCAAGAAGATGCAGGATGCAGGATTAGGGAAGCTTCTTGCCGCTTGGTGCCGAGCAGCAATAGAAGATATCGATATAGCTTTGAAGTTTGGCTTCGAGCAGGTTGGGATCTCTCACCCTGTATCCTATATCCACTTTGTAAAGTGGTCTGAGAAGAGCCTTGGAGAACTGGTTGATAAAGTCGTGGATAGCGTAATTTATGCACGGAAGCATGGCCTTCAAGTCTTCGTTCATGGGGAGGATAGTACACGTGCTGACTGGAGCTTTGAGAAGAAGTTCATAAACGCTGTTGCCGATGCGGGGGCGATCACTTACCGCATATGCGACACTGTAGGCTGTGGATTATCAGACCAAAAGGCACCTCTCCCAGCCGGTATACCGGAGAAGATCAAGCGAATAAAAAAGGAAACCCGTATACCGTACGTCGAGATCCACGCGCATGACGATCTTGGTAATGCCGTGGAAAATACGATGGCTGCCATTAGGGCTGCTTCTGGGCTATACGATAAGGTCTACGCGAGCACAACCTTCTTGGGGATAGGTGACCGAGCTGGGAACGCGGAGACAGAGAAAATTATAATGAACTGTTACCTCCACTACAATGTAAAGAAGTGGAATCTCAAATATCTTAGAGAGATGGCCAACTTTCTTGCCTCATCGTTGAACTATCACCTCCCTCTAAACAAAGCGATAGTTGGCGATGCAGCGTTTGAGCATGAGTCGGGTATTCACCTCTTCGGGTTAAAGATGCACCCACTCACCTATGAGATTTTCCCGCCAGAGCTGGTCGGCCAAGAGAGGAGGGTTGTGATTGGGAAGAGGTCTGGGAAGTATGGCATACAGATGAAGGTCGAAGACGTCATAGGTGAAAAAGTCGATGAAAAAGACAGCAGACTCCTCAAACTCGTCGAACTAATCAGAGATGAGTTTATGAGAGGAGAACGAAGGTTCGCATTCACCGAGGAAGAATTTAAAGAACTCGCAAGGAAGGTGGGTTTCGAGATTAAGAATGACGCCCCACCCAAGTAGAGCAAAAGAGGTAACCGCAGACATATAACCCAGCCAGCCGAGTTTTTCCGGGTATGCCCCTTTAGGATGCCATCTATTAAAATCTGAAAATAACATGCCACTAATCGGAGCTGGCATATGCTGACTCGTTCGATGCTCCCTTTCAACAGGTAATATTTAAATTGGTTACCTTTGGTTAGTAGTTAGCGATCAGCTTTAATCTATCATGGTTTGGTGTTAGGCTTTGCATGGTGACGCCAAGTCCACGTTGTCTACCTCGGTTGTTGAGATGGTACGCGACCTTGTGATGAAGCATAACGAATGGCGGGGGCGGTGCATAAACCTCATAGCAAGCGAGAACATAACAAGCCCAGCTATTCGAGAAGTTCTAACATCCGATTTAGCTCACAGATACGCTGAAGGTAAACCCTCCCACAGACACTACCGCGGCTCCAGATACATAGACGAGATAGAAACCATAGCTGTCCAGTTGGCTGAACGACTTTTCAGGGTTGACCATGTTAATGTAGTTCCTATCTCAGGATGCCAAGCAGTATTAGCCATGTTCTACGCCCTAACTAAGCCAGGTGATACAATTATGTCTTTGGGGGTGCCGAATGGAGGGCATATAAGCTATATGGAGTTTGGGGGGGCTGGGGTTCGAGGGTTGAGGGTTAAGCCCATCCCATTCGACCCTAAGGAGATGAATATTGATACGGAAGCCGCTGTTAAGAGCATAACCGAGACGAAACCTACCCTAGTTCTGCTTGGTGGAAGCGTCATTCTATTCCCACAACCTGTACGGGAGATGAGAGAGGCTGTGGAAGAGTATGGCGGTTATCTGGGTTACGACGCAGCTCACGTCCTAGGTTTAATCGCTGGGGGGATGTTTCAGGATCCCTACAGAGAAGGTGCACATATCATACCAGGAAGCACTCATAAGACATTTCCCGGCCCTCAAGGCGGCATAATATTCTGTGAGAAGAAACTTGAAGCGAACGTTGACAAGGCTGTCTTCCCAGGTTTGACTAGCAACCACCACCTCCACCGATTAGCAGGTTTGGCTATTGCTCTGGCAGAGATGGAAAAGTATGGAAAAGAGTATGCAGCTCAAATCGTTAAGAATGCCAAAGCGCTTGCAGAGGCTCTGCACAGTCTGGGGTTCAATGTTTTATGTAGCCACAAAGACTTCACTGAGTCACACCAAGTTTTGGTCGATGTGGCGAAGTTTGGCGGTGGGGACTACGTATCAGGCATGTTGGAGCAGGCTAATATAATATGTAATAAGAACCTCCTTCCCTGGGACGACTTGAAAAAGGTAGATGCACCCAGCGGAATAAGGCTTGGAGTTCAGGAGGTGACGCGGTTGGGGATGAAGGAGACCGATATGCAACAGGTAGCCGAGTTCATAAAGCAGACAGTTATAGATGGTAGAGACCAAAAGGAGGTGGCAAGCGAGGTCGGCGAGTTTATTGGAAGATTCCAAACCATAAAATATGCTTTCAACTCGAAAATCAAAGCCTACGAGTATATGAGAATCCTCTAAGTCCTAACCTCCTTTCAATTAACACACACCTTCCCTCCTTAGGGGAGGTTTCCGTTCATAGAACGGAGATATGGCATATAGTGTTACTAAGTCTAACAGCCTAGTGGTGGTTCATGTTCAACACGGGCATAGCTATGGCGTATCGCACTTTCAGAGTTTTAGGAAGTTAGCAATTATCTTTATTCCATCCCTCGTCAATATGCTCTCAGGGTGGAATTGAACTCCCTCTATAACATACTTGCTATGCCTAACCCCCATAACTGTCCCGTCCTCCGCTCTAGCAGAGACCTCTAGGGTCTCAGGAAGCATTTCTTGGATAGCTGCCAAGGAGTGGTATCGAGCGGCCTCAAACGGGTTTGCGAGGTCCCGGAAGATGGTCTTCCCGTCATGGTATATAAGTGAGACTTTTCCATGCATTGGACCGACTGGGGCACGCCCAACCCTCCCCCCAAATGCTTCTACAATGGCCTGATGACCTAAGCAAACGCCTAGCATCGGGACCGTAGGATACGAACGGATTATCTCTGTTACTCTGCCAGTAGTCTTACTGGGGTGGCCTGGGCCGGGCGATATAATTATCTTATCAGGTTTGATCCTCTTCACTTCTCCTGGGCTCGTGGAGTTGTCGACCACAATTACCTCAGATCCCAGCTGAGCGACGTAATCGACGAGGATATAGACGAAAGAGTCTTTGTTGTTAATGAACAGAACCTTCACGACATTGCCTCCTCAGCCATTGTTATGGCTCTCAACATGCTTTGCATCTTGTTCTCAGTTTCTATCCACTCAAGCCTAGGCTGGGAGTCGGCAACAATCCCGGCGCCAGCCTGAACACTCGCCTCTCTCCTTAGGAGCTCTATTGTTCGAATAGTTATTGCCCAGTCCATGTCAGAATTGAAGGCAATGTATCCAACGCCCCCAGCATAAATGCCTCTGCTCTCTTTTTCAAGTTCCTCGATTATCTCCATAGCTCTGAGCTTCGGTGCACCGGTAACTGTTCCCGCGGGAAAGACACATTTGAGCACATCTATTGAGGTTAACCCTCTCCTGAGGACTCCCTGGACACTCGTAGTGAGATGCATTACGTGCCGATACTTTTTAAGAGTCATTAAACCCACAGTCCTAACTGTGCCGGGCTCTGAAACCTTGGATGTATCGTTCCTGGCTAAATCGACGAGCATAACGTGTTCAGCCCTCTCCTTCGGGTCGGTGAGCAGCTCTCGCTCCATTATTGCTTCATCCTCATAACTTCTCCCCCGCCTCCTAGTTCCAGCTATGGGGACGGTTGTTATCTCCTGCCCATTCAAGCTGACTAAAGCTTCAGGGCTACTGCCTACTAAGCATAGTTCCCCGAAGTTTAGGTAGTACATGTAGGGGGAGGGGTTGAGCCTTCTGAGTTGCCCATAAATGTCAAGCCCACTTGCATCAACTCGGCGAGAAACCTTCCGAGAGAGAACAACCTGAAAGATGTCACCCTCTAAAATGTATCCTTTAGCTTTCTCTACCATCCCAGAGAATTCGTCTCGGCTTGTATTCGACTTGAAGCTCACGGCAGATAGCCCAACGGCGCTTTGAGTCTCATCACGATGGCGTTTATATGAACTTAGGGCCCCCCGAATCTCTCGGGCGTCATCCCACCTGCCGTCCACGGCATTGTCTATGTAAAAGAGTTCCCCTCGCTTGTGGTCGTAGACAATGACCCTCGAGTGCAACCCCAACAGAAGGTCGGGTGTCTCAGCTCGGCTCGTAAACCCAACCCAAGGGGCGACTATATCATAGGCCAGATAGCCTAGATACCCTCCATAAAAAACCTGTCTAGGGAATATATCTGGCCTCGCAAGTTTCACCTGCGGTATCCTCTTCGCTAGGATGTTGAGAGCTTCAATCCTATTCTCGACGCGGTCGTCAACCGTAGCCCTAACCAAAGTTCGACTTCCAATCTCGCCCATCTCGGCGAAGAGTGCTTCGCCCCTCTCGTTAAAGATGTCCTCAACCTCAACCCTGTCGCCCTTCACTCTAAGAAGGTAGTCGGGTTCAAGGCAGATGAAGGAGTAAAGAGGCTTGTCCTCGTCACCGATGGATTCTAGGAGGAAGGAATAATTTGACGGACACCTGTCTATAATATGCTTAAATAAGCTGAAAACCTCGAAGTTTCGCCCCAAAAACTCTACCCTCTGATCCACCAAGTTATAGTCCACCTACTCCCAATTTTGGCGGTAAGTCGCAGACTTCAGCTCTCTAACAAGCTCCCCCACCGCCAAGAAACCTGCCTCTAGGTTATTCAGCGATGTAGCGTAACGGTCGATTATGACTGAACCCACGATTACACCGTCAGCGCCAGCTGCGAGTACATCCCTCACATGGGATGGACGAGATATACCGAAGCCTACAGCCACGGGTATTTTTCCACACGTATACCTTGTTATTCTCTTCACGGTTTCCATTGTGAGATTTGAGAGAATTTCTCTGGCGCCAGTCACCCCCAGTATTGCCACCAAATAGATGAAGCCGCTTGAAGCTTTGAGGATCTTCTGCAACCTTAACTCGCCAGTTGTAGGGGCGACTAACTGAATCAAGTCGACACCATGCCTCCGTGAAGCCTCGAGCGCCTCACCACACTCCTCCACTGGCAGATCGGGAATTATGATGCCGCCGACCCTCGCCTCAGCTGCTTCTCTAAAGAAACGCTCAACACCCCTCTGGAAGACGAGATTATAGTAGATTAGCAGAACCAACGGGTTAGTGGTGATGCCCCGTGCCTTCTCGACTAGACGAAAAGCAACATCTGTATTCACACCATTCGAGAGAGCTCTCTGGTGGCTTGCCTGTATAGTCGGGCCGTCAGCTAGAGGGTCTGAATAAGGGAACCCCAGCTCAATTATGTCAGCGCCGCTTTTATTCAGTATCTTCACCAGTTTTAGAGAGGCTTCAACCGTCGGATCCCCCAGCGTAATATAGGATATGAGTGCACCCTCACTCTTGGACCGTAGTTCTCCGAACTTCTCAGCTATCTCGCCCACTGGCTCAGCCCCCAAACCTCCGAACTACCTCGACGTCCTTGTCACCCCTCCCCGATAAGTTGACGACGACCACTCCATCCTTGCCAAGGGTTCCCCCCATCTTAACAACATGAGCAAGAGCGTGGCAGGGCTCCAAGGCTGGGATTATCCCCTCCAAATGGCAGAGTAGGCGGAAGGCTTCCACAGCCTCCATGTCTGTTGCTGTTGCAACCTCAATTCGACCTGCATCCATTAAGTAGGCGTGTTCCGGGCCTACACCTGGATAGTCAAGCCCAGCGCTGACGCTGTAGGAGGTCTGAATTTGACCGTATTGATCTTGGAGGATGTATGTGTATGCGCCGTGGAGTATGCCAGGCTTCCCAGCTGCGAGGGGGGCTGAATGCTTGCCAGTGTCGAGACCCCTCCCCCCAGCCTCAACCCCAACCAGCCTGACGCCTCCGTCATCAATGAACTCGTAGAAGGCTCCTAGGGCGTTGCTCCCACCTCCAATACACGCTACGATAGCGTCTGGAAGACGTCCCTCCTTCTCTAGGATCTGGGCTTTGAGTTCTTTACCGATCACCCGCTGGAACTCCCTCACTATGAGGGGGTATGGGTGGGGGCCCACTACAGATCCCAAAACATAGTAAGTATGCCTAACATTGGCAATCCAGTCCCTTAGTGCCTCATTTATGGCGTCTTTTAGAGTTCTGCTACCTGACCTTACAGAGTGAACCTCGGCGCCTAGAAGCTCCATCCGATAGACGTTATGTCTCTGCCTCTCAACATCCTCCTCCCCCATATAGATCTCAGTCTTCAACCCGAAGACAGCCCCCGCCGTCGCAGTGGCAAGCCCATGTTGCCCAGCCCCAGTCTCAGCTATTAAGCGCCGTTTACCCATCCTAAGAGCCAAGAGACCTTGGCCTAGGGTGTTGTTCAGCTTATGAGCACCTCCGTGGACAAGATCCTCCCTCTTCAGGTAGACTTTGCACCCGACCCTCTCGCTGAAGCGTGCCGCATAATAGAGAGGTGTGGGTCTCCCAGCGTAATCTCTTAGGTATAGGTCGAGAGCTTTCTGGGACTCTTTATCACGCTGGAACTTATGGAATGCCTCTTCCAACTCTTCGAGGGCTGACATCAAAACCTCTGGGACAAACCTTCCCCCATAAATACCAAACTTGCCATTAGCGTCTGGGTGCCTTCCATAGTAGCTGGAACCGTCACAGCTCAATCAATTCAGCCTCCTAACCTTCTCGATGAACAACTTAACTTTGGAAAGATCCTTCACCCCAGGAGAAGATTCAACCCCTGAAGAGACATCCACTGCATAAGGCTCAACCACCGAGATAGCCTCCTCAACGTTCTCTGAGGTTAATCCTCCTGCGAGAATGAGGGGCGAAGGTGCCACCGCGTCGCGGATACGCCTAGCGACCTCAAAGTTCCCCCTAACCCCTGTACCACCCATAAAGCCACCTATCGCCGAGTCGACGATTAATGCGTCAACTAAGCCCGCCAACCCCTTCGCCTCTAATGTCAGATCTCGAACCATCACCTCACTATACCTGGAGTTAACGTCAACCGCTAAAGCACCGATAAGCTTAACACCACCCCTCAGCCTCCCAGAGATCTCAGAGATAGCGTCGAGACCTATCCTGCTGTGAAGTTGAACCGCGTCGGGGCGTAACCTCTCCACAGCTTCAAGGATCTCATCTACAGACGTTGAGGCTGTTACAGCCACGGTGTATATGAGTGGAGGGGCTGCCGAGATGAGATCCTTAGCCACCTCAAGGCTGATATTCCGAGGAGAGCTTGGCGATTTAACTACAAACCCTACGGCGTCAGCTCCGTAACCCACAGCCGCCCTCAGAATTGCGAGGTCACGTATTCCACAGATCTTAACCTTTACCAAGCTTAAGGGCACCTACCAGCTCCTCAACTTTAGCTACTACATCCTTCGCTCTCATAAGTGAAGATCCAACGAGGACAGCGTCAGCGCCGCAGCTTAACAAGAATCTGACATCATCAGCTGTCTCCACGCCGCTCTCAGAAACCACTAGGGCTTCCGGACAACGCCGCCGAATCAGAGGCGCAAGCCTTTGAGTCTTTTTTAAATCAACCTTTAGGGTGTCTAGGTTGCGGTTATTTACCCCCACCAGTCGCGGATTGAGAGGAGCAATTCGATCTAGATCTTCCTCGCAGTGTACTTCGAGTAACGGCTCGACACCCAGAGTGAGGGCTAGCTTATAGAGCTTTGAGATGTCAGGGCAGATCTCAGGGATTAGAAGGATGGAGTCTGCACCAAGCTGGGAAGCTCTGAGAATCTGCCTCTCGTCGATTATGAAGTCTTTCATCAAGACGGGTACTTCAACCATCTCTCTAACCTTAATAAGGTTCTCAATACTCCCATGAAAGAATACAGGCTCGGTCAAGACACTCACCCCCACAGCACCAGCCTGGACCATCTTAAGTGCGATCTCACCAGCATCAATACCCATACAAACCCAGCCTGCTGAAGGAGAAGCGGGCTTCACTTCACCGATTAAGGGAGCAAACGAACTATCGCTGATAGCTGCTACGAGGCTGTGCTTAGGTGTACTAGACTTAGAAGTAGCCTGAGTGTAGCTACCGCATTCGACCTCAACCCTCAGTCGCGTATATTCAATCACTCGATCTAAGAAGCCCACCTTTACATAACCTCAGATAAGCCGTTTCGAAACCAATCGCGGCAAAGTTTCTCTTTGTAGAACAAGATTCAAGAATGAAGTGAATATTGGAGAGTATGTGTTCTGTACGCGAATATAGCAGGCGTCATGTCGATGCCTGTCGGGGGAGGCTAATTCCAGTCCAGATGACGACGCGCCCCAGTAATTGGTCGCTGAAAAGATGTCTTCTTTTTTATTTAAGGGTTTTGTGGGGCTGAAAAATTTAACCTGTCTACCTACATTTGAGCCTACGAATCACATCATTCTTCACGGGCCCAAACCCGATAATTGCAGGGAGGGCTGTGAGGCTTTTCACGTCGATTATTGCATCGGCTTCCTCTTTCACTAACCTCTTCGGGTTTACCCCTACTCCCAATCCTGAGTTCTTTATAATCAATAGATCGTTAGCGCCATCGCCGACTGCTACGCACTCGTCAAGACTGATCTTCTCCTTTGCGGCAATCTCTCTGAGCACTCTTAACTTAGACTCAGCGTCTACAATTTCACCTGTGAACTCACCTGTGAGGCGACCTCCGTCTATAAGTAGCTTATTCGAGTATACATAATCTACACCTAGCTTGCGCCCAACATCCTCCGCGAAGAAGCCGAAGCTTCCAGTAATTATGGCAGTGGCGAAGCCCAGCTTCTTAAGTTCTCTTATAAGATCTTGCGCGCCTGGAAGAACCTTAATCGCCTTCCTCAGCACCTCCAAATCTTTCATTCTTAAACCCTTGAGAAGCCTCACCCTCTGCACGAGTGCCTCCCTAAAGTTAACCTCACCCTCAAGTGCCCTGCGAGTTATATCTGCGACTTCTCTCTCAACCCCTTTGATCTTCGCGAGCTCATTGATGATCTCAGTGTCGATTAGAGTCCCGTCGAGATCGAAAGCGACCAGTTTTCTCTCACGCTGGAATGCCTCAGGCTCTTCGACTGCGACACCTGAACCTAACTCGACGCCTTTTTCTTTTAGTTTAGAGATAAGCTCAGCCAGCGTTATGTTGGCGTGGGAGATGTCTACCAGCATCACCATCACGAATAGGTCACCCAGAGCTGAGGCTCTGGTCTTGAGGATGTTAGCACTACAATTTGCTAGAAGTGTAGAGAAACCTGCTACTATGCCCGGTCGATCCTTCCCTATGGTGGTAACCACCAAGTTTTTCATCTATAAGACCTCGAGAACTCTTCTCTCATAAACTTGGACCTTCAACCCGAGTTTTTTCCCCTCTCTAACTAACTCTTTCTTCAACTCCGCCTTCTTGGCTGAAGATTCGTTGAATTTGACTACGAGTGACATAACAAATATGCCACTCAACACAACTTGATCCATATCCTCGATGTTACCTCCAGCCTCAGCTATAAGTGATGTTACACCGGCTACGAGGCCTGGTTTATCGCGTCCAAGTGCCACCACAACTATCTCTTCACCCAAAAATCAACACCTCAAAATGCTAATTTTCATTAACCGTCGAGGAGAGGTTAACTTGTGATCTTACCCAACGCCTCCAATAGTTTGTTATTCTCATCTGGATTCCGCACAGTAACCCTTATGCAGTGCTTCAACATAGGGAGACTGCTCACATCACGTGTCACTATTCCTAACCTTAGAAGCTTTTTATGAGCTTCAGAGCCAGATAAGTGTTTGAACTTAATTAGTATGAAGTTCGCCTCGGAGGGGTAAACATGGAGTGCATCTAACTCTTTGAGAGCACGCACCAGCCTCTCCCTCTCACCGATGATGAACTCCACGTTTTTCCTCATGTAACTAACATTCTCCAAGGCAAATTTGGCGAGGATTGCCGATATAACACCGACACTGTTAGGAGGACGGACGCGGTTGAGGGCTTTAATAGTCTCAAGATTGGCAAGTACATAGCCGACCCGTATACCAGCCAAGCCGAAGGCTTTAGAGAGAGTCCTAACTACGATTAGATTTTCATGCTTCTTCACGAGGTCTGCTACAGTTTTGCCACAGAACTCGAAGTAGGATTCATCAACTACAACAGGTAAATCCACCTCCCTTAATAATCGCGTAACGTCTTCCCTCCTAGTAGAGTTGCCAGTTGGGTTGTTAGGGCTACAGAGAAAAATAGATCTCGCCTCCTTTGCGGTTCTTATGACTGAGTCTACGTCGTCTGAAAAATCTCTGTTCCTAGGAACTTGGATAACTTTCCCACCCATTATCTCTGCTGTTACGCGGTACATGGAATACGTCGGCTCAGAGGTCACTACGATGGATCCAGCGTCTACGAAGGTTTTAACTATAATATCGAGAGCCTCATCTGCACCGTTGGTGACCGAGATCTGATCTATACTGGCACTGGTATACTTCGATATAGATTCGCGTAGTGATGCGTATGATGTATCTGGATACTCGTTCACTTTGAGGTTACTTAGCACATTACTCAACTCCGAAAGAACTTTTGAGGGAATGAAGGGAAGGGTATTGGTGTCGAATCTTAGTACCCTTTCGGCTTCGATGCCGAACTCTGCCGAGATCGCTTCAGCGGTGGGCTCCCACTCATATGGCTTAAAGCTATTCAAGACAGCTCGGACTTTCAAATGAATCTCTCCATTCAAAGCGAACCCCAACGTATAATCTTAAAAGTGATTATAAAGGTAGTGAAACTGCTAAACGTAACTATCTGAGACTAGTGAGAGTGAAAATTCTAGCTATCCATCACATTTCTAACCCTACAGTTCGTCTCTAAAAACATTACCTTAACATGTTGCTGATGGCCAAATCCCTGAGACCTTGATTCAAAAAACTAGAGTTCAGCGTGCATTTAATTGATGTATAAATGCCGCACCACACGTATTATCATTGTGGATTGAACTTTATGCTCGAGGGTAACTCGCTAGCCATCTTCTTTCGCAAAGTCTTGTAGGTATCAAGTAACTCGTCCAAGTATGTTATCCACTTTCTAAGTTTCTCAGCGTCGCTTGGAAATCGGAACATCAAGTCCTCAGAGAATTTTTTAAAGCCGTGCCGTCTATAGAACTCCTCCAACTCCTTTTCATAGCCAAACTCTGGGAAAGGAACCACAGCCATAAGAGCCTCACCATACTCGCCGAGGATTCTATTTAAAATAATTGACCCAATACCTCTACGCCTGTAGTTCTGAGCCACCTCCAGAGTCTCCAAGGTTTTTCCCCCAGGCAGCTCCGCGAGGTCATCGACAATCCCGTATCCTATAAGGTAACCATTGTCGACTGCACACCAAACATCTTTCTTCTCTGATATAAACTTCTTAAGCTTCCGCTTAAGTTCAATCTTACCTTTCGCGTCGTCGGTTGACACCCATCTGCTGAAGCCAGCTGCTATATGGAGTTTAGAAAGTTCGGTGAGAGATAGCCTCCTGACGATCATTAACGAGCGCCACCTTCATCTACGCGTGAGGGCGTTGAAGCAGAGTGTGAACTTTCTCCACGAGAGAGCTGACCGCTGAGGGCGGTATGGCTCCATCTTCCGTGACGAGTAAGCTGACATCTTGCGGCGGCGTCAAGTCGTAAACTGGATTCAGAATTTTAATTCCCAGACTCCGCGCCTCTTCTGGAGGCAGGATGGAAGCTGTTTCCCGCTCTTCGAAACGAATATTATCGACGATTTTCACATCGGGGCATATTTTGCATAAACTCGCCATGACATAAACACTGACGCCTGCCTCACGGGCAGAGTGAGCTACCGTCGCTGTACCTATCCTGCCGAGAACAGCCCCGTCGAGTAAGATAGCTGTAGCTCCCAACAGAACTTTATTCACTCGACCCATGACATGGCGATGGGCGGAATCAATTATAAGTGTAACCGGGATTCCTAGATCCGCAACAGCCATCGCGAAGAGTCTACCGTGAAACTCGGGGCGGGTCTCAGTCGTTATAACTTCCAGACGCTTACCGGACTGCTGTGCCCTACTTATAACCGATAAGACTGTTGTGCTGCAACCATGAGTTAAGATTGTGTCCCCATCGGAGATGTAACTGGACCCAACCACCCCAATCCTATCTACCGAGTCTCTCACCATATTAGAAAAGTTTCCAGCGCTAGATGAGACTACTTTCTTAAGCTCCTCTAAATCTGCACCCCTATCAAAAGCTGACCTCAGATGATCCAGCACATATTGGAGCCCATTCTGGAGTAGAAAAAGAGTTGGTCGCACTTCGCGTAAACGGTTGCAAGCATTAAGTATGCTTCTCACGAAATCTTCGCGTGTTGCCGCAGGCGAGTTTAGGCTTAAGCCACCGATAGCTCCGAGGCATGCAAGCGTCACTTTGACACTTCCGACTATACGCTCCTTTGCAAGATCCGTTATCAAATCCTCTAGACGAACCGACATTCGCTCTCAACTAATAATAGAGAGTGAAACTTTCGTAAATCCTTTTTCTATCCTGATTTACAGCTCACATCGGCATGCTAAACCCTAAAATTTTTAGTATCAGTCATAATTCCATCCATTGCCCCCTTAACTTGGAACTTAATACCAAAAAATTCTTTTGGTAACATAAAACCGAAAGGGATTTAATAGTATGTGTTCTTAATTTAGTAGGGTTGTTGTATGTCTTGGGATGAATGGTTCGAGAAACGTAAGCGGCGGCCTTTTTTTGACTGGGGTATATTCGGCTTACCCTTCTTCTCTAAAGATGTGGATGAGATGTTCAAGGAGATGGAGCGGAGAATGGAGGAGATATTCAAGGAACTCGGTGAAGCGATACCTCAGGACTTCATTAGGGAGCGGAAACTTCCCGACGGTAGCGTTGAGCGAATTTTTGGCCCGTTTGTGTATGGATATTCAATGACCGTGGGCCCTGACGGCAAACCGCAGATAAGAGAGTTTGGAAATATTAAGCCGATAGCTAGAGCCACTAGAACTGGAGGTATAAGACCCTCCCTAGATATCAAGGATGCAAGAGAACCATTGGTAGATGTTATGCCTACAAATGGAGAGATCAAGGTAATAGCCGAGTTGCCTGGGGTCAATAAGCAGGACATAAATTTGAGCGGCTTGGAAGACAAACTAATCATCTCTGTAGATACACCTGGGCGTAAATATTACAAAGAGGTAGATCTACCGGTTAAAGTTGATGTGAAGTCTGCGAAGTCGACCTATATCAATGGCGTCCTCGAGGTAACTCTACCTAAGGTCGAGGAGAAGAAGCCTAAAGGCGTCTCGATAAAGGTAGAGTGATCCTCCCAAAGCCCTAGCCACGCGTGTATAGCCTCCATCTTATTCCCCACCCGTCCATCCCTGTTTAATAGTGCACTTTCTAACTAACTCGCTAGAATTTTTCTGATAGCCGAATTTCTGAAAGACAAAGTGAATGAAAAGGAGGCGTACCTGAAAATAATTACAAACAACTTATGCTACAGCCGAAATTCTCGCTTTGTAGAGGCTTCAGCTGAAGCGCTGCATTATATTCGATATGGATAATCCATCCAATGTTTTATAAACTAAACTCGCATATTCAAAGCATAGGTCGGTGGGCCGTGACGAACCATTTGGAAGCCACAAAAAAGGGGGAAGACTGCGACTGTCTCATGGAGCTCATTAGAGCTGGGAAAATTTTAGGTATCAACGTGTCTTGCGATTACTTTCCATGCCATAAGAACCTAGAAGATTGCACTTGGTGTTATTGCCCATTTTATCCATGTGAGGACGAACTCACTGGCGGGCGGTATGTGAAAGCTAACCAGCCTGGACTTGCGGTCTGGAGCTGCAAAGACTGTACATGGATACATAGGCTGGATGTGTCTCTAGCGGTTATGAAGGAGCTTCAAGCTCTTACGAGTGAGAGGCAACTTGACTCCCATGAAGCGTTAAAAAGGATACGTCTCAGAATCTTGGAGTCGCTGAAGCCGGAGGTAATACATGTAACTTAGCTACCGAAACGGAATTTTCTACTAACTAATATACGCTTCCGGGATCCTTACAACACTATTGGCTACAGAGTTTTTTCAAGGCAGCCCAACGCCTTTCAACATCCGCTTGAATCACATCGACCTCGCCCCTACACTCCGGCGTGAACAGGTGTTTAAATCTCCCTTGTATCTTCAGGTATTCTTCTACTGGCTTAGGCTTAGGGATGTCTAGGCTCAGCACATAACGCCCATCTATAATCTCGTATAAGGGAAAGACCCTAGTCTGAACTGCCAACTGGGCTAGCTGAATAGTCGCCTCACTTGGAATTCTCCAGCCAAGAGGGCAGGGCGCATAGACGTGAACGAATGCCGGCCCATCCACCTCGAGCCCTCTCCTAACCTTTGAGATATAATCATTCCAGTATGCGATGGAGGCTGTGGCAACATAGGGTACTCCATGGGCGGCCGCGATGGCCGCTATATTCTTCTTCCAGACTAACTTCCCGGGGATGGCCCTCCCAGCTGGGCTAGTTGTCGTGGAGGCCCCGTAAGGCGTCGCACCGGAACGTTGAACTCCTGTATTCATGTACGCCTCATTGTCATAGCAAACATAAAGGAAGTCATGTCTCCTCTCCAAAGCCCCAGAGAGAGCCTGCAACCCTATATCAAAGGTTCCTCCATCGCCTCCAATGGCGACGATGTCGATTTTTTCGTTGATGATGCCTCGCCTGCTCAATGCCTTTAATGCGCCCTCAATGCCTGCAGCTGTAGAGGCGGCATTCTCAAATGCTGAGTGCACCCAAGGTATATTCCAGCAAGTGTAGGGGTAGATAGTTGACCCCACCTCGACACAGCCTGTTGAGGTGGTGATTATCGTTGGTCCTCGGAGGGCTTTTGTCATTATCCGCATAGCCACAGCCGGGCCACACCCAGCACAAAGCCTGTGGCCTGACGTGAAGAGTTCTTCCTGCGGTAATTCAGCTAGCTTAACCATTACTCCCTCACCCCTACTTGAATCAGAGGCTCATCTACCCGTCCCGCTCTAAGAACATCAAACGACTTATCAAATATCTTCCTGAAGTCTGCAGTCGATATGTCGCGACCTCCAAGTCCATAGGCTACATCGAATATGTAAGGTCCATCTCTTATCCCATACATTGCTGCGCAGACATCACTAAAAAGTGGCCCCCCTACGGCGCCTGGGCTATAGGCTCGATCCAATACGGCTAAAACCTTCAACCCCCTCAACGCTTTAACCACCTCTCTAGCTGGGAAAGGCCGGTAGAGATGGAGCTTCAGCACACCGACCTTCTTGCCCTCCTTACGTAGCTCGTCTACAGCCACCCGCGCTTGGCCTGCAGTGCTTCCGAGGCATATGACAGCTGACTCAGCATCCTCCATCATATACGATTGTATGATAGCATGCTCCCTCCCGCTAACCTTCTTGAACTCCTCTTTGGTAGTGCGTATGGTGGCTATAGAGGCTCTCAAAGCTTCTTCTTGTTGGCGTTTAATCTCGAAATAATAGTCGGGTAGAACTAGGGCGCCGACTGTTATTGGCTTTTTTGGGTTAAGCGTGTAGGCAGCTTCCCTCCCAGGTAAGAACCGCTTAACGTCATCGTCACTCAATAGGTTCACGCGTTCCAATGCATGGGAGATTATGAAGCCGTCGTAGCAAACCATTGTAGGTAACGTGACCTCTGGACTCTCAGCTATCCTAAAGGCCTCAAAGATGCAGTCGTAAGTCTCTTGAACATCCTCAGCCCATAGTTGTATCCAGCCGCAGTCGCGAGAGCCGAATGCATCTGAATGGTCGCAGTGTATGTTTATCGGTGCTGAGAGAGCGCGGTTTGCGACGGACATGACTACAGGGCAACGGAGGCCTGAGGTTATGTAGAGCATCTCATGCATATAGGCCAAGCCTTGGCTTGAGGTGGCTGTGAAGACTCTAGCGCCCGCCAAGCTTGCACCAATGCACGCTGACATGGCTGAATGCTCTGATTCTACACAGATGAACTCCGTATTGATCTCGCCGTTTGCCACATATTCGCTTATCTTCTCAACCACAACTGTTGAGGGTGTGATCGGATAGGCGGCTACCAAGTCTACATTGCATTGCTTCACAGCTTGAGCGACAGCTTCATTCCCAGTTAAACCAACAATCATCGCTCGGCTACCTCTCTTCAATCATCTTAATTGCATGTACAGGGCATACCTGAGCACAGATGCCACACCCTTTACAGTAATCATAGTCAACGTAGACCTTCTTGTCCCTCCTCTTAATGGCCGCATCAGGGCAGTATATCCAACAGAGTAGACAATTAACGCACGCATTCTCGTCCACAATAGGCTTAAAAGCTTTCCAATCTCCAGTTTTATACTCGAGGGCGGACCCAGGCTCCAAGATGTAGCCGCCTAGGGGGAGGTCACGCCACCCGGAAGCTGGAGTGATCTTCTTCAAGACCCCTTCACCTCGTCGTACGCTCTCACTATTGCTTTAATATTCCTCTCTGCCAATGTACTTAGAAAACGCTGAGAGACCGCTTTTATCACCGAATCAAGAGATGCCACACCAGTCGCCTTGATTAAAGCTCCTATTATTGGTGTGTTATAAATGGGGCGGCCTAGAATGTCCAACGCGATTCGGATAGCGTTAACCGTGTAAAGCTTTAGGCTGCCGCATCCAATATCCCCAGCTAACTCTTCTGGTGCCCTGTTGCTGTTGACAATCAATTTACCACTCATTTTAATGTCTCTGTAGACTTCGGGAGAGAGTACTGTAGGATCAATGACTGCCACCACGTCTGGATTATAAATCTGACTATGCAAGTTGATCGGCTTGTCACTTATCCGCGTGAAACTGCGAACAGGGGCGCCAGTTCTCTCAGGTCCAAACTCTGGGAAGGCTTGAATATACTTTCCATCTAACAAAGCGGCCTCAGCCAGAATTCGACCAGCGGTTACGACCCCTTGCCCCCCTCTCCCATGCCATCTAATCTCCACAAGCATCTAACATAGCCTCTCGCTGGGATTCCGAATATTTTAGCTTCAACACTCATATTAGATTCGAGATATATGTATTTTCCATCGACTACAACTTAAGCAAACCTTGGTCAGATGAAACCTTAAGTCCCTGGCATTCCTTCACACTAGGAACCGAGCAACTAAGGAACCAGCTGTAAAGACCCTACCAGCTCTACCGCAAGAATTATTACCTCACGAATTTTCCCTCTTATAGGGATGGTTAAGGGTTGTTTGAGCAGCTGACTGACTTAGAGCTACTTGGAGCTTTCATAACTGTATTCGTCTTAAACATTATACCCTTCATGGGACCCTCGAACCTGCTAATCGCGATGAACGTCACTTCCTTGTTTGCCTTAGACCCCCTAGCTGTTGGGCTAATAGTCGCCGGCGGTGCTACCGCCGCCAAATCAATTCACTACCTGGCTATTTTCTTCTTAAGGAAAGTGATAGGCCAAGATAAATCCGTTAGGCTCGATAAGTACTTCTCAAAGATAGGCCGCTGGGCTTTCGCGGCTAACTTTGCTGTAGCAGCCACCCCCCTACCCGATGAGCCTATTATGATTCCAATGGCCCTTATGAAATATAATCCAGTAAAATTTTGTGTCAGCTACTTTCTGGGAAAATTTGCGATTGGTCTGCCTGGTGCTTACCTAGGCTTCATCACGCGAAGCCTAGTCGGGTCCTCTTTTGGAAATGTTGCCGTAGTGCTGGCTTCCATAACCTTAACATCGTTAATCATGGTCATTGTAATGAAAGTGGATGTGGATACACTCATAGTCAGGAGTCAAAAAATCATCTCCCGACTATGTTATACGCGTAGCAAAACTGCAGAGGAGAAGCCCCCATATTAAATGACTTTTGGGTGAAGCCTCTGCCTATACGACGTAGATGGGGGGCTCCTCCTCTTCAGCCAGAGGGATATTACGCGGCTCTCTGCCTCTCATGTTAGCTTTGGTTCTTCTCTCGTTCTTCTTCGCCAAGTTTAAATTCCCCCTAACGCTCGGTATGAACTCTCTGTTGCCATGAAATTTTATTTAGGAGGATTTTAATTTTCCTATACGCCTTCCGAGATTAAAGGCTACTTAGTCTACTTGCTAGGATGTCAACCGCAGCTACCATGTTCTCCAAAATCTTGGAGGCTACCTCGATTGATAAATTCTTAAAGCCACAATCTGGATGGAAGTAGGCTATATTCTCTAAACCAAACTTCTCTTCCAGATCTACCAACCTATTTATAATCTCTTCTACGCCCTCGACTTCCCCAACTTCATCTGTGGAGGTAGCTACGCATCCTACCCCAACCTTCTTCTGGGAGGTCTCCAAATGCGCCCTAGAAAGTAGCTGAGCATTCCTTCTCTCATCTCTACCGCTGAAGGCAAGACTCAGGATTTTTGGCCTGAGATCGAGAAAACTGTCAAGTAATCCACGCACTTTCGATAGATCACCGCAGACGTGTACGCTTAACCTTTCCAGCGAACTCTCACGGATACCAGAGAGCACCTCGTTAATTATCGATACAGCCACCTTTGGATTCATGTACCCAGCCGACAGTCCAGGCTCATCTATCTGAACATGCGCGCCAAGGTCCAGCAACCTCTCTATAATAGGTTTCAACGCCTTCGAAAGGTCACTATATAGATTAATGTCACAGACTCCCTGGTAGTGTTTAACTCCATGAGCGGCGCAAGTGAAACCTAGTGTAACGGGACCTGTTATGGCTGTCTTGATGCCCACATCGCCACTGCCGATTCCATCCAGATACCTCCTGAGGAAGAGATAGTCCTCTATTTTATAGAAGGCGTCCGTATGTTCCATGGGATGTATCTCGTCTAAGACGCAAAGTCTGAGAGAAGACCACCCCAGACCTGGTATCTGGTCAAAATACCCAATCATATCGTTACGTTGCTCCCCGTCAGATACAGGGTTAATGCCATGGCGGATTTGCAGGTCTGCAAGATATCTTATAGCGTCGGGCACTGGTAGGGGTTGCTTCGGGAAACTTCCCACCACTGTTTTCTTCAATTTTAAATTCGTGGCAAGCAAACCTCCGGTTGACCACCATACTGGACCTACACTGCTGTGGAGGCGAAATCTCTGAGCCTCTTTATCGCGTCCACCTTTTCTCTATTCCCTATCTCAGCCGCCTCCACTGCCTCTCTCAAAACTATTATCGCATCATCCATCGCCTTCCTATTGACGGGGTAGGGTACGCCATCTTTCCCTCCGAAGGCGAAAGAGAAACGCACAGGGTCTCTCCAACTTGGCTTAGAGCCATAGATAAGTTCAGCCATCAAGGCTAACCCCCTCACCGTAGCCGGCCCAATTCCTTTAACAGACAGGACTTCCTCAAAGTTGTTTGGACTCAACTCGTAAGCCTCTTCCAGAGCCTTCCAGTTAACATTCTCTGGGATGAACCGGTAGTGAGGATGTAAGGCAGGTTCAGGACACACCCCCAGCCACCGGTTGAGGGATGGCTGGTTTGCACTACGGATGGATAAATATTGCTGTCTAACATTCGATGTCTTCATTTTGGCAATGTCGGTACATACCTTTCTACACTCTTCACTCGATTTAGCAGTCATGTCTAAAACGTCGCCGTGAATAACCTGCCCCACGATCCCTCTATGAGGTTCGTCGACGAAGCCCTTCAACTCTTTTGAGAGCCAGTGATATCTCCTCGCCGTCTTAGCTTCAGAGTTGAACCCCTGTTGAACAACAGCCCAGTCTCCCCTCTCAGATATGAAGATTGTATGGTGGTAGAGTTGGTAGCCAGCTTGAATAGCGGCGTTATCGACCTTTGCACTCATCCTACTGGCGTAACTCAACTCTGCGACCCTGTGATGTGGGAGGTTGAACTCCTCTCCTATAGCCAAAATTTCCACAGGTGTCCTACGTGAATACGCACCCTTCCCACCTGCAACCCTAAGCCCAAGATCCATCTCTCCTAAGATACTCTTTAGGACGGCTGAAGTTACGGTTGTCGTTCCGCTACTATCCCAGTCGAAGGCTAACAAGCAGGCTAGCGCCTGAAACCAGAGGGGATCTGAGAGCCTGCATAGAATCTCTTCAACGCCATAATCGTCTGCCATAACCTTCAATATACCCTTAGCTAACCCCTTCATCCTAGAAAGTAGCCAGTGAGGCGCCTTCCCTCCATGCAAAGAGAGCTCGAAGATACCTGTCCTGCCAGCCATCTTTCCCGAAGATATAGTTAATAGCCGAGATTTTAATCCAGCTGAATGAGTAAAACTGGAGAATTTAAGGGTTTGCTGGGCTTTGCACCTAATAAAATTATATCCTTTCATTCAGTTCCGAAACGCTTAAAGTTTCTTCTTAAGGCTTTGGCCATTTCCATCCCAAGCAACACTGTTGAGGATGCCGCACCTATGAGCAGCCAATCATCAGCATCGAGAGGCACAGTCCCAAAGTATGGTTGGAGTAGAGGCACGTAGACCACGATTATTTGAAGCAGGGTGGAGGAGGCGACTGCGCCAAGTAGGTATCTATTCTTAAACAATCCTACTTTGAAGATCGAATGTCTTATCGAACGGCAGTTGAAAGCGTTGAACATGCCGAACATAACTATTAAAGTAAAAACTATAGTACGCGCCTTCGCTAAATCTTCGCCATCTTCCAAACTGAGGTACCAGCCGAAGATCGGAAGGGTGACCATAGTAATTATTACGCTTGCAACGAGTATGATCGCCTTCACACCTTCTGCGAAAATTGATTCCCTAGGCGGACGAGGTGGTCGGTTCATTACGTCGGGGTCTGGTGGGTCTACGCCAAGTGCCATGGCTGGCAGCCCATCCGTGACAAGATTAACCCAGAGGATCTGCGCCGTCAGTAAGGGCAGAGGCATCCCGATAAGGGCTGCTACAAGCATTATAAGAATCTCTCCCAGATTCTTAGAAACCAAGTAGGCCAGGTATTTCTTAATGTTCTCATAGATCACTCTACCCTGGAGTACTGCGGCAACGATTGTTGCAAAGTTATCGTCCATGAGAATCACGTCAGCAGCCTCTTTGCTAACATCGGTGCCAGTGATCCCCATAGCGACTCCTATATCTGCACGCCTGAGTGCTGGTGCATCATTTACACCGTCACCTGTAACTGCCACTATGTGCCCCCTCTTTTTTAGAGATTTAACAATTCTCAGCTTGTGTTCAGGCGAGACTCGAGAGAATACCGCTATATCTTCAATCTTCGCATCGAGTTCGTTATCACTCATCCGGTCTAGCTCATCGCCAGTTACCGATAAACCATCCAGTATTCCTAGTTCCTGGGCTATCGCGTTCGCGGTTAACTTGTGATCGCCTGTAACCATTACTGTTTTTATACTAGCCTGCTTACAGATTTGCACCGCATCCTTAGCTTCCTCCCTTGGAGGGTCGATCATCCCCACAAGCCCGCAGAAAATGAGATCTTCCTCTATCTCCGCCGAATATTTCTCCTGAATCTGAGCCTCCTTGTAGGCTAGGGCTAGAGTTCGGAGAGCTTTCTTCGCCAGTTCGTCATTTATCCTATAGATTTCCCTTCTATCTTCCTCCGTTAGTATTCGAACTCCTCCACTAAGATGTATCCTGTTACATCTGGCAATTACCACTTCTGGTGCTCCTTTGACAAACGCGAGGGCTCGCCCATCTGGTGTGGCGTGTATGGTACTCATACATTTCCTGTTAGAGCTGAAAGGGATCTCTCCCACCTTAGGGTATTGATTCCTCACCTCTTCCACTGAAATGCCAATCTTCTTGGCTAGTACAATTAGTGCTCCTTCCGTGGACTGACCATCAACGCTATAGGTGCCATTCGACTTCACAAGTCTAGCGTTATTACAGAGTACAGCTATCAGAGGCAGAGGGCTGGATTTCAGAGACTCTCCATCAACGACCTCACCTTTAGGGTCGTAGCCTACCCCTTTGACCTCGAAGAGTCTACCCTCCGCGTATACTTGCTTCACAGTCATCTCCCCCTTGGTTAGGGTGCCAGTCTTATCAGAGCAAATAACATCAATGCTACCCAGAGCCTCAACTGCACGTAGCTTCCTAACAATCGCTTTCCGCTTGGCCATCTGTTGCATCCCTATAGCCAGCCCGCCGGTGATGATAGCTGGCAGAGCCTCTGGCACAGCAGCTACTAGCAGACTTACACCCCAAAGAAACATTTCCAATAAACCATATCCGCGTAAGACACCTAAACTTGAGACGACCATCACAACTATGACACTAAAACCGGCCAGCCACCTCCCTACATGCTCTATTCTCTTCTCCAGCGGAGTCTTCTCCTCTTTAATCTCTTGAAGTAGCCCGGCGATCTTACCTAGCTGAGTATTCATCCCGGTTGCGGTGACTACAGCCACTGCATGCCCATAAGTTACAGTCGTTCCGGAGAAGATACAGTTAACCCTGTCCCCTAGCGGAGTTTCGGGGGCTAGTACTACATCCCCCTCCTTCTCCACCGGGACTGCCTCCCCAGTGAGAGGAGCCTCATCAACCTGTAGGTTATGGTCTTCGAGCAGGTAACCGTCGGCTACTATTCGATCGCCTGAAGATATTAACAGAATATCTCCGGGTACTACCCTCACCGCGTCAATTTTTTTCTCCTCTCCACCGCGAAGAACTCTCGCTTTGGCGGGGATCATCCGCCTCAGCGCGTCGGTAGCTCTCTCAGCTTTATATTCCTGGACGAAGCCTAGAACCACCGTAGCGACCACTATGGCGAAGATAACTAAAGCGTCAGCCACCTCTCCAAGCATATATGAGATGGCTGTGGCAAACAATATAATTGAAATCAGTAGGTCTTTAAACTGATCTAAGAGGATTTTAAGAGGTGAAGAGCCCTTCATTCTCCGCAGCTCGTTAGGGCCATATATCATAAGCCGCTCTTCGGCTTCCTCATCTCGTAGGCCATCCCTCCGCGACTTAAGTAAACTTAAAACCTCTTCTTTCTTAAGCGTGTGCCAATTTACCTCCGCCATAGAAGGAAGACTGCCAGATCCTTCTCTTAGAGTGGAAATTTAGCTTCACCACCTAAACGCATATAACCTAGTGAATAGCCCCGAGGAGGGGCCATTCGCACTAGTTTTAAAAGACTAGTTTTTAAAAGTTATCTTTATAAAATTAACCAACCTTCAGGCTTACGCAAAACGGGCAGACTTATGGCTACAGTCGATCGAGTTATAGAATGGTTGAAAGGGCGGAGAGGAGTTAGAGCTGTCTATCATCTGGCTCAGGAGGACAAAGCTAAAGTTCTAAAGGTGGAGGAGGAGGCTGGCCGGAAGGTCTTAGCGAAGCTAGGGCGCGGCGATAACCAAGGTTTAAAGTCGGCTCTGTCACGTGATATTAGCCTAGTATTGATAACGGATGCCGAGTTTGAGTGGCCGGAGGGATCGGAGGTTCTCCTGATATGGGAGGGCGACGTGTTTGGCATGGAGGTTAATGATCCTAGAGAATTGGAGGATTTTAAGCGTAGGGGAGATGTCGTGATTATGGGTAACTTTGTTATATTCCGCGACAAGATACCACCTATCAGGCAGCTCGTCGCTAACGCGCCCCTAGTGGTTTTCCCACCGAAGCCTCTCCCAAAACTTGAAGAGGCTGGAGCTAGGAACGCGGTCATCGGGTTTCCATCCCCACCCACGGATCTTCTCCTAAAAAAAATGTTAAAAATCTCGGTTGAGGATCGCTTGTTAGGCACGGCGGTGGTGGGCTTCAATCTATAGTTAGGTTGCCACCTTTATTGACGATTTGAGGTGCCTTTATTGTTTTACGCTTAATGGTTAAAAAGATGCTGAGGACAGCCACAAGAGCCACAGCGACCGGGAGAACTATGGTGAATACCTGCGTATACTCGTGACCCCAATTGGCAACCACTCTCTTAGGTGAATCCATTAAAACTGTTGCATTGGTTGAAGCTGCTGTTAAATCACCGCTCCATCCAGTGAAGACATAACGCCCAGATGGACCGTAGGGGCTAGTAACCGATATATTAGCTAACGTACCAGCGTCGTACCACCCTTCACCTGTAGGGTCACCGTAAGGTGACTCTATTTGGAGATAATATTGGAGTTTGAATGTAACATTGTAACTATACGCACGGTCAACGGTTACCGCCCTCTCAGTTGCATCGGAGCCGTCATCCCAGCGCAGAAAGGCCCATCGGACCCTCTCGCCAACTGCCACCTTCTGCGGCGTCGCGAAGGTGTGGATAGAGCCATCCTGCCATAGGAAGGAGACCGGCAGATCATGTGAATTGTAGGTTACATCATCTATGACTAAATCGACGCCGTCTGGAGCGTTGAATGTAACGTTGTAATAGACCGGCTTCCTAGGCGGGTATATCTCGGAGATCTCCTCCGGAGTTGGACCGTTGACGATACATGTAACCCTTCCCTCACGCCAAATTTTTACGAAGTCGTTCGAGTCAATCCGCCATATACCTTCTGCCAGTGTTGCGCCCATATCGAGGAGCATGTCCTCATAGCCAATTATGAACTCCTCTGCATCTCTCTCTGAATCCCAGATGATCTGCCATACGTAGCCATACAGCCCTTCACTATTCTTATAGACAGCCATATCGTCACCATCCCAACCATCAGATAGCGGCGAGGAGTAGGTAGGAGTTCTGGTCAGCTTGTTAATGGATGCATGCACTTGATTCTTGTCGAGAAACATTGTGAATATTGCAAACTCGCCTAGGGTGTCTCTCCCCAAGAGCCTCCAACCTTCTGATACTCTATCAGGTACTATAATCTCTGTAGGGAAGTCAGTTCCATAACGTTCAACATGGATTATCTGCTCCGTGCTTTGTGGCAAGCCATCATAGACGCGGTTTACACCCCACCATCCGCCTTTAAGCTTTCTAAGCTGCGATACGAAGTTTACACCCTCTAGGTAGGGGAATATTTGAATCACAGTGAAGCCGGGAAGATGAGCTATTGTACGGCTTCCAATAACGCCGCCGCCAGTACCCTGATCCATGAAACTCTCTCGGTACTCTGCCTCTACGAGGCACGCGTCACCTTCCAAGAGCGCGTATACAGCGAAAGACTCATCGGTGAGGTTTGAAGAGAAACCAAAGGTCTGAGGGTAGTACTGGTCTATGAGGGCATGAGCCAACTCATGAGCTAAGGTTCCCTCATCCAGCTCCTCTAAGCTATCTACGAGAACTATCTCATCTTTGTCTGCGTCATAAAAGCCGAGAATTGCTGCTGTATAGAATGACTCAGACTCGCTTCGTGCGCTTACACCCTCCTCTAGAAGGTATAATGCTTCATACTCTTGCTGAGCTAGCTCCCAAAACTCTTCGGAGACACTCGTCGTCTCGCCACGGTATTGGTTGGCGTACTCGCTTCGGCTGATGGATTCAACACGCACGGCCTCTAGAAATTTTAAACCTCTGATGTTTTCAACGCGGCTCATCATCTGGGAAAGCATAGCGGTAGTTTCATTTGCACCTCCAGGTGGTTGGTTTGTTACGTCGGTGGCATAAACTCCAACTATATCGCTGAAAATGCGATTAGCGTGGAGTAGGTAGCGGCTTGAGGGTGTTGCCTGAAAACTAGAGGACGTTAGGAGTATTATGGTGATTAGGAAAATTAACAAACCTTTGAGTGATCTCATTAAACTTCACGAGTTTTAGATGTCATCTATCGCATCATAGCTGATGACCAATATTTATTTTCCCTTTGGGCTGCATAAATAATATACATTGCCACCCCGAGTATGATGCCCAAAGTTGAATGAACTAATAGCCGAAAATCATAACAAAGCCTCGATAACGGGAACTTCGAGCCATATCAAATTTACATTGGTACCGCGACAGTTGAGGCACTCGAAATGCACCCTCTAGAACCTTTAGTCCTTCTAGCTCTTGGGGTTGGGGTTGGAGCTTATGGAACCTTGATGGGGGCTGGCGGGGGATTTGTTATGGTCCCTCTGCTTATCACAATCTATGAACTCGAGCCCAGAGTGGCAGCTGGGACAAGTCTTGTCTTCGTCTTTTTCAACGCCCTATCTGGGAGTATAGCCTACCTCAAACAGAGGCATGTCGATATCAAAACTGGGATAATGTTCACTCTAATGACAGCACCCGGGGCAGTACTCGGCGCCTTTGCCACCAGCTACCTCACGTCTAACACCTTTAAACTAGCATTCGCAGCCATTCTCATAACTGCTTCAGTATACCTTGTCATTAGACCACTGAGGGAAGATAAAGCCTCTAACCTAAAGGGTCACCCTAGGAGGATCGTGGATAACAGAGGGGTGGAGTATAAATACTCAGTTCGTTTGATTTGGGGTTTTATCACAAGTTTCCTGGCTGGATTCGTATCGAGTATCTTCGGTATCGGAGGAGGCATAATTCACGTTCCAGCAATGATACTTCTAATAGGCTTCCCCCCACACATAGCCACAGCCACATCACACCTCATTCTTGCCTTCAGCTCGCTGGTTGGCTCAGCAACTCACGCTTACCTAGGTGATGTAAACTTTGAATTAGCTGTACCCCTAGGGCTGGGGGCAACTCTCGGCGCTCAACTTGGCGCATCGATTGCACAACGAATAAGAGAGGTTATCATTGAGAGGCTTCTTGCACTAGCCTTAGTTGCAGTCGCGATTCGCCTTCTCCTATGACCACTAAGCCAAAAAAATGGGAGAGGGACGCTCAGGTTTCAAAAGCTTGGGCGCAGTTCGTGACGCGAAATCCTTTTCACTAAGTGGATTACATAGAGATCGAGCGTGTAGATGGATAGCGAATATGATATCCATAGAGCAATCGTTGAAGAGCTACTTAGACTACCTAACCCCTCCAAACATGACTTAGACTTGCTGAAGCTCGAGTATTCACGCCGCTACAAGCTCAGAAAGCTTCCTCAGAACTCGGAGATCCTTAGGTGCGCCAAACCGGATGAGGAGGAAAGACTAGCTCAACTACTCCGGCGCAAAGCTACACGGTTAATCAGCGGTGTGAGCGTTGTGGCTGTTATGACGGCGCCATGGCCATGCCCACATGGACGGTGTGCCTACTGCCCAGGCGGCCCAGAGGAGAATACCCCCCAGAGCTATACAGGCTTTGAGCCGGCTGCTATGAGAGGCGCGCAGAACCGCTACAACCCATATAGGCAAGTTAAGTGTCGTATCGAACAGTTGGAAGGGATAGGCCATAGAGTCGATAAGGTAGAAGTTGTTATAATGGGTGGGAACTTCAATTCGACGCCCACTTCTTATCAAGAGTGGTTTATTCAGTGCGTCTTGGATGCGATCAACAATGTTCCGTCGAGAAGTCTTAAGGAAGCTAAAACGCTGGCGGAGACTGGTAAGAGAAGGAATGTGGGGATCACCGTTGAGACACGCCCAGACTGGGCGAAGCCTCAACATATCAATCAAATGCTCAATATGGGCGTTACAAGGGTTGAACTTGGCGTCCAAACTCTCAACGACGAAATCTACGAGAAGGTGGAGAGGGGACATAAAGTTGTAGATGTAGTCGAAGCTACACGGTTATTGAAAGATTCAGGATTAAAGGTCTGCTACCATATGATGCCTGGGCTACCAGGCTCAGACTTTGATAAGGATCTAAAAGTCTTCAAACAGATATACTCAAATTCAGACTTCAGGCCTGATATGCTCAAGATCTACCCCTGCCTCGTCATAAAGGGGACTAAACTGTATGGGTGGTGGCTTAATGGACTGTACAAGCCTTACACGACAGCCGAAGCCGTCGAACTCCTGACCGAGATAAAGAAGGTTACACCCGACTGGGTTAGGATAATGAGAATCCAAAGGGACATACCAAACCGCCTCATCGAGGCTGGCATTGACAAAGGGAACCTCCGCGAGCTCGTCAAGAGACGCCTAGACAGTTTAGGTCTCCGCTGCCGGTGCATTAGGTGCAGAGAGGTTGGCCACAGAACACTTAAAGAGGGTTTGCAACCAGATTTGTCTCGTTTAGAGCTTCGCACCGAGAGTTACGAGGCTTCTGAAGGGATCGAGTTTTTCATATCTGTAGAGGAAGTTGAGAATGATGTTCTGATAGGCTACCTGCGGCTTAGGATACCGTCCTCTAAAGCTTTCAGACCTGAGATCACATGCCAGCCCTCCGCCCTCATCCGTGAACTCCGCGTCTGCGGACCACTAGTGCCTGTTGGTGAGAAGTTGAATGGAGCATGGCAGCATAGAGGTTATGGTGAAGCGCTCTTATCCAAAGCAGAGAGGATAGCTTCAGATTACAATTGTAAGAAGATCCTCGTCACAAGTGCTTTAGGCGTGAAAAGATATTATCTGCGCCACGGCTACTCGTATGATGGGCCATACCTCTCGAAAATTTTGGGGGATGAAGAGGACGGAAGAGTTGAGTGGGTATAAAGGGAGAGCCCTGAAATTACTGGAGGATAAGAGAGTTAGGGTCGGTGATGTGATCAGAGTTAAGAAAGATGGTGGAATTTATGAGGGTGTATTGATGCCGCGGATGGAGCTGGGAAACCCTGAATGCATAGTCCTCAAGCTCAAAAGCGGCTATAACACAGGAATATTAGTGACGGCCCACACACATATCGAATTCGTCAGCCCTGGCTCAAAGCCAGCGTTTATCCCACCTAAACCCCCAGCGGAGACACCGGAGCTACCCCCCGTAGCTATAGTTAGCACTGGAGGCACTATAGCCAGCAGGGTAGACTATCGAACCGGAGCTGTAAACCCAGCCTTGACAGCTGAGGACCTTTACAGTGTGATCCCGGAACTTTCAAAAATAGCACGGATAAGAGCTGAGATCTTATTCAGCCTCCTAAGCGAGAACATAACCCCAAAACATTGGAGTAGAATTGCTGAAGCTGTGGCGAAGCATATAGAAGAGGGCGCCTCGGGAGTAGTTGTGGCGCATGGAACAGATACTATGGGTTACACTGCAGCAGCCCTTAGTTTTGCGCTTCGAAACCTACCAGTCCCTGTTATATTGGTCGGCTCTCAGCGATCTTCGGATAGACCTAGCACAGACGCCGCGATGAACCTCATGGGTGCCGTGAATGCTGCAGCCTCAGCACCATTCGCTGAGGTGGGCGTGGCTATGCATGAAGGAAGCTCAGATGATTCGACCGTAATCCACCGCGGGACTAAGGTTAGGAAATGCCATACAAGCTGCAGGTACGCCTTCAGATCCGTTAACGCCGGACCCCTAGCTCGGGTTGTCGACAGAAAGATTACCATGCTAACTTCCAACTTCAACCCCAGGGATCCTAACAGGAAACTGAAATTAGAGCACAACTTCAACGAGAAAGTTTACCTCCTCAAAGTCTATCCTGGCATCCAACCAACCATTTTTGAGTGGCTGATAGATCAAAGATACTTAGGGATAGTGATAGAAGGGACAGGCTTAGGCCACATTGGGGAGAGCTACTTCAAGGTCATAGAAGAGGCCGTTAAGAGGGGAATCGTCGTAGCCATGACCTCTCAGTGCATCTGGGGAAGAGTTAACATGGCAGTATACGAGACTGGAAGGGACCTCTTAAAGCTTGGAGTTGTGCCTTTAGGTGATATGTTACCTGAGACAGCTCTCGTCAAGATGATGTGGATATTCGGTCAGACAACCTATCCGGAGGAAGTTAAGCGGCGCCTTCTCACCAACATCGCAGGTGAGTTCAGCCCTAGATTAAACCCAGCTGAGGAGAGTTATGTTGCGCACTGATACAGAGGCGGTAGGCCTTAGGGTTGGACTCGAGATACATCAACAACTGGATACAGCACATAAGCTATTTTGCAACTGCCCAACACGCCTCTCTAAAGGGGAACCTAAGTTCAGATTTGTTAGAAGACTTCGGCCAACTCAGAGCGAGCTGGGACAAACCGACCCTGCGGCCCTCTTCGAGTTTCAGAAGGGACGCACTATCATCTATGAGGCGGATTGTGATACCTCTTGTCTGGTTGAGATGGATGAGGAGCCGCCTCATGAACTGAACCCACAAGCCGTAGATGTATGCCTCCAAGTAGCCCTTCTCCTAGGGGCAAAGCCGGTTGACGAGATCCATGTCATGCGGAAGATCGTCGTAGACGGTTCAAACACAAGCGGTTTCCAGAGGACCTGTGTGATTGCGCTAGGGGGTTCGATATCGGTTGGCGGCAGAGAGATAGCCATCCAGACTATCTGTCTGGAGGAGGATGCGGCTAGGAAGGTTGAGGAAAGAGGATTCACTACTACTTACCGCATCGACCGTCTAGGAATACCCCTAATAGAGGTCACAACAGCTCCGGACATCCACACGCCCGTCGAGGCTGGAGAAGTTGCATTGGTCATAGGTCGTGTTTTAAGAGCTACGAGAATGGTTAAGAGAGGGATCGGAACGATAAGACAGGATCTCAACATTTCGATAAGAGAAGGCGCTCTGGTGGAGGTCAAAGGCGTCCAGAAACTCGAACTAATCCCCAAAGTCATAGAGTTTGAGGTAGGAAGGCAGCTGGCCCTCTTAAAAATCAGGGAGGAGCTGCTGAGGCGAGGAGTCTCAGGGTCTCAGCTTGAAGTAAAGCCTGTAGATGTAACGGATGTCTTCCGCAACTCTGAGAGCCGAGTCATAAGGAAAGCCTTGGGAGAGGGGGGTGTAGCGTTAGCTGTCAAGCTCCCAGGCTTCGCTGAGATTCTTAAGGTTGAGCTCGAGCCGAACGTAAGGTTTGGCACAGAGATGGCTGATAGAGCGAAATTCTGGGGCAAAGTCGGCGGGATCTTCCACACTGATGAACTGCCAGCCTACGGGATCACCGAGGCTGAGACGGCTGCCTTAAGGTCGAAGCTCGATCTCTCAGATTTAGACGCCGGGGTTCTAGTAGCCGACAAGCTGGATAATGCGACGGAGGCATTGAGAGCGGTTGTGGAGAGGGCTATTGAAGCAGTTAAAGGTGTGCCTGAGGAGACGAGAGCAGCGCTCTTAGACGGCACAACGAGGTATATGCGCCCCCGCCCAGGTGCAGCTCGGATGTATCCTGAAACGGACGTTCTGCCCGTAGTCGTAACCCCTCAACATCTCCACAAACTCAGGGGCACTCTTCCACCATTGCCTGAACAGTTGGCAAACCGGCTGATGTCTGAGTATAGCGTCAACAAGAAGCTGGCAGAGCAGCTGATTGATTCAGACTATCTTACTTTATTTGAGAAGGTTGCATCTACGACAAATATCCCCTCAACCTTCTTGGCTACAGCCCTCACAGAGGTTGTGAAGAGCCTTGAAAGGCAGGGTGTTCCAGTCGAAAACCTCACCGAGGAGCAACTCTATGAAACTTTCCGTCTGATAGAGGAGGGACGCATGGCTAAAGAGAGCTTCGCCGAGGTAGCTGGGTGGTTAGCTAAGAACGGAGGCTCGCCTCTTGAAGCTATAGAGAAGCTAGGCGTTAAGATGTTGAGTGTGAACGAGATTCAGACGCTTGTGGATAGGCGTGCAAGTGAGAACCTTCAGCTGTTAAGAGATAAACCTTATGAGGCATTCAACCTGCTTATGAAGATTATTATGGCCGAGGTTAGAGGGAGAGTTGACGCAGGAGTAGTAGCCAGAAAAGTTAAGGAAAAAATTGAATCTCTCAAGGCGAAGCAGCAACAAGATGGTAGGTCCAGCTAATATACCCCATACTTTTCTGATTCTAGTAATTTCCAGTTTTTATTTTTAGGTTAGAGTTCAAACTTGGCGATATTCGGTTGTACGGTATGTTGCATGTTACTGTAGTTGAGTTATCTTTTTATTACGTGAAATTACGGTTCGTCATATTACGTAGATAATACGTAAACTTTATAAGGCTCGGAAGCTGATTCAGAGTGAGAGATCTTGACAGTAAAGCTGACAGTTAAACGATCTTATGGAGAGGTAACCATAGAGGAAGAGAACTTCGAGAATCTAGTTAACACTTTAAGATCATTTCCAGAGTGGCTCACAGTACTCGACGGACTCCTCTCAAAGCCAGAAGTTCCTATACCCGCCAAAGAGGCACTTAAAGGAGTGGTCGACTTCACTAGGGAAGGCACTGTCATAACTGTCCCGAGAGATAGACTCAGCGACAAAGAGGCGATATGCCTCCTCCTCTATGCTAATGAGCCAAACCCCCTCCAGCCGAGGGAGATAGCAAGGCTAATGGCGAACTCCGGGCGCTTATCACCAGGATATGGGGCGAGGATCAGTGAGCTTAGGAGTGAAGCCCTGATATTGAAGGATGCCGGCTCATACAAGCTTACAGCTACTGGTCGCGTGTTCGTTGAGAATCTTCTGAGAAAGTTGAGTGGCGGAGTTGGTTCACCGTGAGTTCAAACCCCCACTTGAAGATCCACGTAGAGTTCGGAGACAACAAGGCTGACTTTGAAGGGTCAGCCAGCGAGGTGATGAAGGCTCTAATGAACTACATAACAGAGATCTATCCGGCCTACGAACTCGTCAAAGGCCTAATGTTAACTGTTGATCTTGAGAGGCTTATGAGAGATGTTGAAGGTGTGATCGCATTCACTGAGGAGGGGGTTGTGGTAGCAACCCCTAGGGATAAGTTGCTCAAATTGAACATTAAAGATCTGATATCGCTTCACTTAGTTAAGGCGTATCTCGGTCACATCGCAGGCAAGCTGGCAAAGAATACTCTGACGGTGGATGAACTTCTCACCTCAATTGGGGGTAAGATTGGGACATTGACGGGAGGTCTCAGTGTAATGGTTGATGAAGGACTTGTCGCGCGTGTAGGCCGCGGTGAATATAAGATAACAACAATCGGCATCACACGATTTCAAGAGGACGCTCTGCCAAAAATAAAGAGAGAGATAAAGGGCGAGGGATAGGGAAGTTGATTAATCACAACTACTCAAACAGATTGAAGGTACACCTGGAGTACGGCGAGTTCAGAGTGGATATGGAAGGTACTCCAGATGATGTATTCTCAGGCTTTATGGATTTCATCAAGAAGAGTATACCAACGCTTGAACTGGCGTCAAGGCTCATGGTAGCCGTAGACCTCAGAGGAGCGGCAGAGGCACTTGAAGGACTCGTAGCTATCCAGCCAACTGGCCCCGTCCCCCTCACAAACGGAGAGCTGACTCTCAAGGATCGGATCTCCTTATTGTTGGCTGGAGCATACATTGGCGGCCAACTTAAGATAACTGAGAGAGATACTCTTGCACCTAACTATTTAACGGATGCCTTGGGCGTTAAGGCTGGTACTCTCTCGAAGGAGATTTCTCGAATGAGAGAAAAGGGGCTCCTCGAGGTTGTTGGGAGAGGAGTGTATAGAGCTACACCCCTCTGTCTAAAGGGAGTTCTTGAAACTTCTCGTAAAATAAAAGAGAGAGAAGGAAACTGCCAATGAGTGAAGGTAAGATCACAATCCGCCTCAAAATAGATGGAAACGAGTTTCAGGTAGAGGGGTCAAGGGAAACAATACTTAGCATGATCGAGGCGGATCTGCCCCGGTTAATCGAAGCCATATATAAGGTAATCTCAAAAATTCCCAGCACCCCAACCTCGGACGGTAAGAGACTAGAAACCTCCTTAACACAGATGACACCAGAATTCGAGGAGGCTGAAGCATACCCATCAATTCATGCGGAGAGCTGTTCCGATGCCATCATAGCGTTATTGTCGACGGAGTGGGGACGGAGGAAACCTCGAGCCCTATCAGAAATTATGGCGGCGCTCGAGGCTAACGCTCTACACTACTCTAGGCGTGTCATAGGTTTCACCCTTACAAGGCTTACGAGAAGACAGAAGGTACGCAGGTGGAAGACTAGGGAAGGATTTGTGTATACTGCCCAACCTTCAACGGAGGTGGAGACTCGTTGATAGGCACCCAAGCCAAATCCAACCTATCAGAGGAACTTACCCGGATTGGCGCCCTTTCTCTTGATGAAATCTACGGCGAGAGCTTCGAACCGTTCCACTATGAGCGTCTCATATGGGAAGACTCTGAAGCTCGGCCTAATTCAATCGACTGGTATTCAAAATGTGGCGCAGTTCTAAGCAACCTCCAAGAACGTTTGAGTATACTTAAACCAATCTGTGACGGCTCAACTGTGGCGGCGGTGGATACCTCAAGTAGGAACATAGGTTGGACTAGTAAGGGTACGATTTACGCTCTTCGTGGTACGATTACTTGGAGGGAAGGGTATGCTTACCGCTACCTCCGATTTGGCCCGTACCTCATCCATGTGAGGAATACAACCTCAAACTTCTACGATGCACAGTCTGGGCGTGTGAATGATTACACTGGACCACGAAGTGAACTTCGCAATTATACTCCGGTATGTAGGGCACAGAACTTTCTTGAAAGAAGGTTGCAACATTACATTTGCCGATCGGCGAAGGATGCTATAGTCCTTTTCGACGGATGTCTGGCGACTGTCACATCCAGCGATCATAGTGCGCTTATGGAGATACTGGAACAAGCTACCATTAACAGAAACAATACCATAGCCATCTCAAAGGATACATGTCTAAGCTCACTACATAAAGGCATAACGTCACTATCAGAAAACTCGCAATCGCCCTGTTTGGTCGACATGGACGGCTTAATAGAAAGCGCTAAACCTCTCAGGCTACTTGGCAGAATCTTCGTAGGGAAGTTGACGTTTGGAGGTTACGGGTTCAGGATCGACGTAGATAAGCGACTCACACTACGAGAGGCTGTAGAGGCTGTCAGTAGACTAGCTGGCAACGATATAATGGCTCAGGGCTACCCTGAAACTCTCAGACTGGCTCACATCCTCTCCTTCTTTACTCCCACCGAGATCATATGCCTTCAACGCTTCCTAGTAAAGAATTATGGCCTACTCCCCTCAAGGACTCAACCATTAAGGAGAATGCTATTTGGCCCCTTTGGAAGAGGGGAGAACGCATAATGCGGCTCTACAGGAAGGAGGGCGACACCCTTCACATTCTCTCCTTTTCTGAGGAGAGGGCGGAGAGGGGGGATTATTTACTTATTGAAGATCCGAAGGAGCGAAAGAGCTTACTGGTTCAGGTGCTTGACATCCAGTTTGCGAACCCTCCAGGGATAATGGAGGACCTCCTCCGAGAGACTGTGGCGGAGGATCAAACCTTCGGTGATGACATTGACCCCCTCAGCCTTAACTCTCAGATAATACTCCTCAGAGATGCTAGGCTCATTGTGTGCAAGATCCGATGCTCACTGGAAGGAGGACGGCTCTCAACCAACATCTCTTGGCTACCCTCTAGATCCTCTTCTATCATACGTGTGGCGAACACACGTGAGGTAATTGAGATGATTGGGTCAGGGGGGCGACACCCAATCGAGGTTGGCGTATCTAAATCAGGCTCTGAGGTGGAAGTTGACGCTGAGGCCCTTGATGGAGGGCTCTCTATCATAGTCGGTAGAAAGGGTACTGGGAAGTCGCACCTATCTAAACTTTTACTCCTAGGGCTAATAGACTATGGCGCTCCTTGCATCGTCTTCGACGTGAACGGCGAGTATGTAAATCTTGACCGCTCCAGAGCTGGCTCCGGAAGCCACCAAAGGGGCAGAGTGACTGTACTTGAGGCTTGTCGCGACTTCAAAGTCACACTCGGCTATGTGGGCTCTTCGGTGATGTTAGACATTCTCAACCATGCCCTCGGTCTCCCCGGAAATTCAGCTCGAGTCTTCTATCAGATATGGAGACACCTAGAGGGGAGAGGGTTGCTGACATTGGAGGAGCTTGGAGAAGCTATAGAAGACTGGGGCTGCAATGAAAGCGTGAGAGAGGCCATCTATTCTCGATATAATACACTGGTAAGTTCAGGTTTCTTCACTGATGATACCACATATACCTATACCTTGGAAGGGACATTCGGTAAGATGGCTCAGGGTGGAGCGTTGGTAGTGAACCTGAGTGGACTATCTGGCGTAGTGAGAAGGATAGTCGTTGAGTTCATGTTAGGTAAACTTGTTGAACTCTTAAAAAGTTGGCGGCTAAAGGCTGCCTTCCTCTTCGCCGAGGAGGCACATTTGTATTTAAGGGAGACTTACTGGGAGGACATTGTAACTAGAATGCGGCATCTGGGACTGTTCACAATCTTCATAACAAACCAGCCTGACTCGATTCCTGAGGACATCTATAGACAGGTAGACTCGATCTTTGTCTTTAACCTTCGCAACGGACATGACCTCGACACGGTATCTACTGTCGCGAAGATTGATGAAGAAACGATGAAGCTGATAGCCAGCAACTTAGAGCCCCATCACTGCTTGGTAGTGGGGCAGGCAACACGTGAACTCCCTATAGTGATCAAGGTGAAACAGTTAGATGTCGAGGCTATGGGGGAAACTAGGAGGTTCTTCGCTTAAACGGAGTATTTTCATCGCACTCTCTCATTTAAGAGGAGGCTGCACGATAAAAGGAGGTGATATGTTTGGACGAACCTGAGAGAGGAACTATACCGAAGGCTATAAGAGAGGTATATTCTCAGATGCTCTCCCCCGAGAGCCCATCTGAAACCATACATCCTCTACTTTACGAGAAGATAGTCCACGAGTGCGCGGACAAACTCGTGGCGGAACTCAAAGGTCACCTAGAGCTATTGAGAAGCAGCTTGGAGATGTGTAGGAGCCAAGTGGAGGTTGAGAGTATAGGTGATAAAAACGCTTCAGAAGAGAATATACGGCTGGTAGCCTCAGACGCTGGGAATAAAGGTGTCGACTTAAGGATGGGTTTTCTCCCCCTCTGCGCAGCAACAGCAATAGTGACCGAGGGTTGGGAGATTAAAGAAACACCCCTATGCAGCATCCCAGAAGAAGCCGAAGTCTGGAGTAACGAAGCTTGGCTACCCCAGAGAGAATCTCTCCTAACATTTAAACTCCAGTTCGAGGTCACCAGAAGAGGAGTTGAGAAGTATAAGCCAAAGCTAGCTCTAGTAGACGGTAGCTTAGCTCTTCACCCAAGGCTAAAAGAGCTTGAAGCCAAGGGCTCCCAAGGGTTTAAGAAGGATTACTCCGAAGCGGTTGAGGAAGCAGTTAAAATGCTTCGCACTTGTTACAAGGCAGGGATACCCGTGGTTGGTTTTGTGAAGAGAACCCGTACAAACATAATCGCACGGAAACTGCGGTTAGATAAGGTGAGAGATACTGCTCTCCTCAATTTCATACTGATGCCTGGATGCTACACAAAACCCCTACGGGAACAGGAGAACCCAAAGTTTATGGAAGTCATAAGCGACTACAAGAAGAAAGCGATTGCACTAGGCCTAACCAGTAAAGAGGTGGAAGATATAACCGATCTGTACACGGCATACATTCGTACTGGCTACTATACACCTTTCAGGCTTGAGTTTCCGCGATACTGCCTCAACGCTTTGCCATGGGTGGCTTCAGTTCTTTACTCAACCGCTTACGAAGATGGTGTGCCATTTGCGATTCGGGAGGTGGACCAGCTTACAAAGATCTCTTACGAGGTTTCTAATCTGAGGACATTAGCCATTTACTCTCGGGCTATGGAACTTGTGAAGAAGGGAGAGCTAACCCCTGAGGAGTTAGAGGTCTTCGCCCTACAGTTTGGCGAACTCTGGGCCCTTAGAGACATGGGACTAGGGAGGGGGCATAGTGAGTAAAGTAATAGGATTCCTCATAACGGGGGTGACAAATCAGGAGGCTGCCTTCGTAATACTCGAAGGTGAGAGGGTCAAGGTGGGCCACTACTACTTCATAAAACATCCAATTTACAACTCTGACGTGCTCTTGATCGTCCACTCTATTCAGCCCTACAACCCCGAGATGGTGGTTGGACGGCCTGGGATACTCACTGCACAGAAAGGTATCAAAATCCAGACGGGCCGCTATCTTGAAAGCCACATCGCATATGCAGAGATGGCTGGATACTTTGATGGCAAAGGCAAGTGGCGACAGCTCGAGGTTGCCCCGGATGTGGGTGCAGAGGTATACCAACCTACAGAGGAGGAACTTGACCGTTTCTTCCGGATGGCTAAGAAGGAGAATGACTGCCTATACGTTGAGATAGGAAAGGTCCATGATACTAATATTCCAGTATACCTCGACCTCAATGTTGTGGCCAAATCTCACATCCTAGTTGCTGGGATGACACGCGCCGGAAAGTCAAGTTTCATCGTAAACCTAGCCGTCAAATCTACGAAACTGAACCCTCGTCCAAGGTTAATCATCTTCGATCGACGCCGCGAGTACGGCTCACTCACCAAGTACCCAGGGGTGAGAATAGTCCCCTACAACCGTTTTATACCGTTAGGCTGCAGTCCTAGAGTTGCTGCCAAGAAGCTCGGTCTCGAAGATAGAGATGCAAAGATCCTAGAGACCGCGTTGAACAGCATCTCGGCTGGTAATCTCAGTCGTGAAGAACTTTTGGGGCGGGTAAAGGAGGAGGCTCAAAGCGTCTATAAGCGTGAGAGCGATGCGGATAGGTGTTACCAGTATATCGAGAAGAAGCTGAGCAAGGAAGGCAGTTTCCTCTTCGAGCACAGAGAAGTTCTAGACATTTTAGAGGAGGTAGAGAAGACTCCGACCCTGATCATCGACTTCTCAACCGACGGAGACATCGAGTCGCAACATTTGACGGCTGCGAACATTTTCGACAAGATAATGCGGCACGCGATGGCAAGGCGAGGGGATTTCGCTGTTATAATCTGCGTTGAGGAGGCGCAATACTTCGCACCTGAGAAGGGCCTTGAGATAGCCCCTTCAATAGCGCAGGACGAAGTTAAGGCTAAATTCATAGAGGCTATCAGCCAGGCTGGAGGTTATAACGTTGGGTTAGTGGTAATGACTCAGAGGCCCGCATATGTCGCAAAGAGCGTAATCTCTCAGTGTAATAGCGTAGCTTGCTTCAGATTGAAGTCTGGAAACGATCAAAACGCCATCCTCAACTATACTGAGCAGGGAAGTGAGAAGTATAGGGATGTTCTTCCAGGACTGGCTGACCATGAAGTGTTACTTTGGGGTTTAGCGCTTCATACGCCTTTCCCAGTAGTGGCTGAGCTCACTGTTGATGAATATCCCCAAAAAGCTATAGTCTCGGCGAAGCAGGCCTGGCAGAGGATGACTCCTTATAGGAGTGGAGACGCACCTATCAAGAAACCTAAAATTGAGGAGCATGTGGCATACTGATGGAGGGTGTGCTCCGCGCTGAGATCCTTCAGCTTTGTTCATTTAGCTGATTTACATCTTGGTTATACTCAATACAATCTTATAGAGAGACGAGAGGACTTCTCAAAAGCCTTCATTGAAGCGGCAGAGAAGATTCTCAAATTGAAGCCTAGTTTCGTGATTATTTCGGGAGACATGTTTGACAATCCCAGACCACCCAACACAACTCTTGCTACAGCTGTGCGGGTGTTGAGGAAACTCAGAGAGGCAGGCATACCAGTCCTCGCCGTTGAGGGTTCGCATGACATGGAACCGAACGTAATAACTGGGACTATTCTTATACCGTTGCATAATGCGGGTTTAATCATTTATCTGCCGAAACTGGAGGGAGCATGTTGGCGTAATGATGAGTGTTATGTTTATGGGTTGCGAAACTTCCGCTCACTGAGGGAAGCGGATGAAAAGCTCCCCCAATATTATGAGAAAGCCCCGCCAAAACCCCACCCAGACCTCTTTAACATATTCGCCTTTCATGGAACAGTGGATAAAATTCCCTCCTTAAGATTGAGCATCCAACCCGAGATAAGGGTTGACCAGATACCGGAAGGTTTCCAGTACTATGCTGGCGGCCACCTGCATGTGCCGGTATGCTGTAGCTTTAAGGGCGGAGTTCTCGCTTACCCCGGCTGCCTAGAGACCACATCTTATGATGAAGCCTATACAGAGAAGGGCTTCTTCCATGTGATGGTCAGTAACCGCGAAACAGCCCCAGAGGTTGAGAGAATTAAGAACGAGTCCGCTAGGCCGTTTAGAGTATTAGAGAAAGAATTCTCAGGTATGCTTCCGGACAAGATAACAGAAGAGGCTTGCCGCCTCCTTGCGGAGAACGACGGAGAGGGAGATGTTATTATCCTTATTCTGAGGGGACTACTCCCAACCAGTGCGAAGAGGAGCCAAATAGATATTCCGAAGATTATCTCGATACCGAAAAAGGCTCTATATGTCAAGGTTTTGAACCAGTTAATTGAAGTTGCCGCGGAGAAAACCTTAAAGCTCAGGGAGACACGTGAGTTGAAAACCCTCGCTTATAATTATTTCTTAGATGCCTTCTCGAAGCGGATGGGTGAAGAGGAGGGGAAAAAAATTGCCACATGCGCGATAGACCTTCTGGAGCCTCTGTTGAGTGGTGAGGAGCCAAAGGTTAAAGCGATACTTGAGGGCGTTATTGAAAATTGATACTACGAAAACTCCGTATCGCGAATATAAGATCACACGTCTTCTCTGAGATCGTGTTTGAAGAGGGTTTCAACTGTGTGGTTGGTGGGGTGGGTGCTGGTAAATCCTCACTCCTTTACGCACTTCACTTCGCCCTATTCGGAGAGCCTCTTCACCGATCCTACGACTACCTCATCAGAGAAGGCGAGAATACAGGCAAGGTCTATCTCGAATTTGAACATGTGGGGAAGATCTACAAGATAACAAGGACGCTTCGAAGGGAACGAGGCGGAATAAGCCAAGACATGGGCGAACTTCGCTTCTACCAAGATGACGAACTGATAGCCTGGGGGAAAGCTGGTGCTGTTCAAGAACAGTTACGGGAGTTGACGGGACTCGACAAGAGAGTATTCGAGGAGTTTGTGTGGATTCAACAGGAGAAACTCAAAGATCTCCTCATAAAAACTCCAGCTGAGAGACAGAGAATCCTCGATGAGATTTTCGGGCTGTCGGACTTCCAGAAGGCTTGGGATAAACTCCTCCCCTACCAGCGCGGATATGAGGCTGTCAGGGACACTCTGGGGAGCGACCCTGATGTCCTAGGGATTGCAGACTTGAAGAAGCAATATTCTGAGCTGTCCATTGAAATAATGAATCTTCAGATCGAACTTGAGACATTGAAGATAGATTTAGGTTCAGCGGAGAAGCAGCTCCTTGATGCTGAGTCAAGGCTCAAGGAGTTGGAGATCGAGGAGAAACAAATTGCAGAGTTGGCAAGGGAGAGATCTGCCCTTACAGCTAGCATAGCTGAGAACAAGGCTTCCTTAGAGCTTATGAAAACTAAGTTGACTCACGCAACCCAAGAGGTAAAGAGGATCAAGGACTCGCTGTATGAATTAGGCGAGCTTGAGGGCGGATCTATAAAAAGATTGGCATCGCTTGGCGCTACTAAATGGGAGACTATGGAGGATCTGACGCATCTTGCCGGCGAATTGGAGGCTAAAATAGTTGATGTTAGGCGGCGGATGACTGAATTCCAAACAGCGGAGAGGAAGAGTAAGGCAACCCTCCAAGCCCTTCAAGATAGTAGTGTATGCCCATTATGCCGTAGGGCTCTAGAATACACTTATAGAGATCAGCTCTCAGAGGAGTTGAAGCGTGAGATATACGATTACGAACAGCAGACTTCTCTACTGAGTCAGGAGCTGAAAAAACTTGAAACCCAATACAATGCTTTCAAGGAAACCATGAACGAAATCACAAATTTGGGTATGCAAATTAGGAGTTGCAAGGAAAATCTGGAAGCAGCCCAACGCAGAGAGGCAGAGTTAAAAACCGAGGTGGAAGAGAGGGAAACCTCGCTCAGAGAAAAACTTTTAGAGCTTAAATCTATTGAAAGCAGAATAGCTGGGTTTAATATCGAAGCACTCGAGTCTGCCAGAAAAGTTAGGGAAGATGCACTCCTAAAGTATAGGTGGTATGTGGAGCGAATTCAGTCCCAAGAGAGGAGAATTGGCGATAAAAGAACTATCCTAGAAGCTCTCGAGAAGAGACTCAGGAATGCTGAGGAGAAGCTGAAGAGGAAAGGAAACGTCGAGAAGATAGTAAAGCTCGTAAAGGAGCTAAGGAATCTTTACAAGGATGTCACCCCAACACTACGGAGCATATACATCGAAGGGCTAAGAAATACTGTGCAGTCAGAACTTGATGCATTAATGGCCGAATCGGGACGAAACTTCCACCTAACTATTGACAACGAGTATACACCCGTTATCACTGAAGCGGCTGGACATATACGGGATGCCAGCTTCATATCTGGGGGTGAAAGAACATGGTTAGCCCTTGCCTACAGGATTGGTTTAGGGCAACTGGTAACCGAAGCCAGAACTGGTCATTGTCTCGACATTTTAATCCTTGATGAGCCAACCGAATCTCTGGGGAGCGAGGATGGAAGCATAGAGGCACTCTCAGCGGCAATATCTGGGCTGAAGAATATAAGCCAGATTATAATTGTTACCCACTCTACGGAACTTGCTGAGAAGGCTCCGGTGAAGTTTCTTGTAGAGAAAGTGGGTGGCGTGAGTAAAATAAAGAAGATATAGGACTGGAAGCTTAGCCTGAAGGTTGAGCGGTCTTCTCCTCTGTGCCGGTGGCTGGGGTTGAGGATGTGGTGGGTGCCTCTAATTGTGTAGGTGCGGGTGTAGTTAATAGAGTGTATCCTATCCAGGCGAGTATAAAACATACAGCACCCACAAGTGTCACCATTACCACGATAACGGCTATCTCGAACCATGTAAACAGCAAGGCTAAATACCCTAAGAATGCCAAAATACCTCCTACTAGCAACACTGCGCCTAGAAACCTGTCGTTCACACATCTCACCTTAATTCTCTTTACTATTAACTTCAAATATATAAGTTTCAGGAGTTGGAAAAATGCAGAAAACTACGTTCACAAGTAAAGTATCACCAGCTCTAGGATTAGCTGTTAATCATCTCGGGGGTGCATTAGAACATTACGCTCAAAAAGACTTCGAAAAGGCCGAGGTCGAAGTGTGGTATGCCTCCTCAGAAGTTGAGTATGCGCTCTTCCTGTTGGAGTTGGACTGCACCTCAACCTACGAGCCAGCTGATGATGCGCTCGGGGAGAAGTTAGATTTCGAGTTTGCAATTCTTAAAGTACAAGGACTTTTGAAAGAAACAATAAAAAACTTGGAGACTGGAAAGACTGAGAACGTACTGCGGACACTCTGGCTGGCTCGAAGGATTCTCATCTTGACGCAAAGAGAAATAGAGAAAAGCGAATTGCAGAATCCCGACGGTACGAGAAAGCCTCATACGCAACGGTTACATTAAGCTCAGAATACATGACTCAAGTAAAAAAATCCACGATACACTTAACTTAAACGACTCCTGTGCTGAGCAGTGTTCCCCGCCAGAATATCCACGGCTAGCGGCCATAAAATACACGTTTTAAACCAAGCTCATACATGTTTCAGACTTTCATATTCAAAGTGGCTTTCTCAAGTCAATAATGTCGTTGATGTCTGGACCTGTCCCTATCAGGGTAACTGGAACTTTAGTTGCTTCTTCGATCATCTCTATAAACCGCCGTGCTTCTTTCGTGAGTTGGCTATATTCTCTTAAACCTCTGCATTCAGGATAGACTACGTCAAGTTTAGTCACAGCTAGCTGTGAGGCGCTATTAAGCTCAACCGCTTTCTTGGCTAATTCGAAGTTAAATGGTGCTGCCCTCCTAGTCCTCCCAGTCACCGTGGCAACTTCAAGCCATCCTCTCCTCCTAGCCTCCTCTTCAGGTAGCTCATTAGGGAGGAAACCTTCACCAACCCTCGTGACATACGCCTTGAATACTACTAATACCTCATCTACCTTTCTCGGTCCCACACCTACGTCGCTACATATAGAGGCGGCTGTCACATCCTTGGAGGTACAGTAGGGATATGTCCCGTGGTAGAGTGATAGGAAGGTACCTTGTGTACCCTCTAAAAGGACTGGCCGCCCGCTATCTATCGCTTCGTTGACTTCATGGGAGACATCTACTAAGAATCTTGAGAGATCAGGTATATCCCTCGCGATCTTAGCTGTCCTCTGAACTCTGTCAGCGTTACAGGGACCCGTTCCGGTCCCTGTAGTGCCTATCTTCTTGGAGAGGTGATCCGAGTGTACGTCAGCCTCGATATGCTTATCCTCGATTATAGCGCAGTTAGGATCCAAACCTACTCTCGCCTCAGTGCCAGTTAGCTTCATCTCTTCAAAGAGTATTTTGGGATTAACTAGGACCCCTGCGCCTAGGCGGAGAAGGCACCTCTCGTAAAGGAAGGTTGTTGGAAGCATTCTTAATTTGAAGATTTTACCTTGGTAGGAGACTGTGTGGCCGGCGTTGGGGCCCACGCCCCCACGAGCTCCAATGTGAATCTGGTCCTTAAGAGCCAGGTACGAGATTATCTTGCCCTTACCCTCGTCACCCCAGAAGCCACCTACGACAACTGTGCACGGCAACGTTACCACCTAAGTCTCCAAACTGTTACTAGAATAAATCTTTTTGCGTAATAATGCTTATTTTCATTTATTTTTGGGAACAATTTAAATAATAGGCGATTCTAAATATATATTCTATCGTTTAGAGTGGAGGTATTGTGATGACGAGAGAAGAACTCATACAAATGCTCAACCATGCTCTAGAGTTAGAACATGCAGCGCGAGTACAGTATCTTGCTCATGCTGAACAAGTTAGCGGAATAAATGCAGAGCCTTTAATTGAGAGGTTAAAAGAGATAGCTGAAGATGAGAAGAAACATGAAGATATGTTTAGAGAGCTAATTGGAAGCTACCTAGGTGGAGTACCTTCTATGGGCATGGCAGAGACACACCAAGCAAAAACGGTAGACGAGATTTTGGAAGTAAATCTGAAAGATGAGAAACATGCGGTGGATGTTTACATGGGGATCTTAGAAAAGATAAAAGAGATGAAGGACGAGGTAAAGTATGAATTCTTCCAGTTGGAGCATAAGATTAGGCATGTGTTAATAGATGAACAAGAACACATAGCGGAGTTGAAACTTCTAATAAAAACCTAAATATTGGAAGAGTGAGCAGACAAGAAAAGAGAAACCCTCTTCTTCATTTATTTTTTGAGGTTTATTCCAAGATAAAATTTATCTCATTGCGTCTAAGCCTTTAAAACTTAGCCTATGCGACCTCCTTCACAAGACTTATTCAACTGAAGACGTAAATTTACATGGACGGACAGTTTTAAATCATGTGACGGCTAGGGGGAGTTAGCATTTAGAGTCATAGGTCTATTCTCCGGCGGCAAGGACTCAACTTTTGCACTTTACGAAGCTCAAAGGTTAGGTCACGAAATCTCAGGGCTTCTAACCGTGATACCCCAGTGTTGGGACAGCTGGATGTTCCACTACCCTTGCATAGAGTTAACTAAACTCCAAGCGGAGGCTATGGGATTACCTAGCATCCACGTGTCGACTGAGGGAGTTAAGGAGCTGGAACTCGAAGATCTTAAAAGAGCGTTAGAGGAACTGAGATGCAGGCTAAGTTTTGAGGCTGTGGTTTCAGGTGCCATCGCGAGCGAGTATCAACGAAGCCGAATTGACCGCGTCTGCAGGGAGCTAGACCTGAAGAGTCTGAACCCCCTATGGCATAGAGATCCTGAAATCCTCCTTAGGGAGATGTTGGAGAATGGATTCGAAATAATATTCACAGCCGTCGCAGCTCAAGGCCTCACTGCTGACTGGCTTGGCAGGAGGCTGGATAGTGAAGCTATAGAGGACCTGAAACGTTTGAATAGAATCTATGGAGTTCACATCTCCTTCGAGGGAGGAGAAGGAGAAACCCTCGTTCTCGACTGCCCCCTCTTTCGTAGAAGGCTACACATCGGGGGGATCGATAAGGTTTGGCGTATCGACTCAGGCTATCTAACCGTGAAAGAGGCTACCCTACACCCAAAGGGGCATTATAACGGCAGCAACTGCTTATAAGTCCAACCGCTACCTAGATGAGTGTTAATTAATGTATGGAGGTGTCCAGAGTGGCTGAAGCCGAGATAGGAGTCTTCGGCGGTTCAGGCCTCTACGATCTCCTCAGCGCGGTTGAGGAAGTTAAGGTAGACACACCCTATGGCCCACCTTCAGATATAATCTCTGTGGGGGAGATAGAAGGCAGAAGGGTTGCGTTCCTACCCAGACACGGACGACGCCACCAGCACCCACCTCACACTATCCCCTACAGAGCTAATCTCTGGGCTATGAAAAGCTTGGGTGTGAGGAGGATAATTGCACCATGTTCGACCGGAAGCCTCCAGCCTCACATAAAACCAGGCGACATAGTCGTATGTGACCAATTTGTAGACAGAACCCGTGGCAGGAAGGATACATTCTATGACGGCCCGGTGGCAACTCACATATCAACGTCGGAACCTTACTGCCCAGAGTTAAGGAGCATCGTCATCAATTGTGCAGAGGCATTAGCGCTGAAAGTACACCCGAGGGGCGTGGTCGTTGTGATTCAGGGGCCTAGATTCAGCACCAAGGCTGAGAGCCTCTGGTTCAAGAGCCAAGGGTGGGATGTTATCAATATGACACAGTACCCGGAGGTAGTGCTGGCAAGAGAGTTGGAGATGTGCTATGTCAACATCTCGCTGGTTACAGATTATGATGTTTGGAGGGAGGAGCCCGTAAGCGCCGAGGTAGTTAGCAAAGTTTTCTCTGAGAATATAGAGAAGGTCAGAAAGCTAATCTACAAGATAATCCCAGAGATCCCAACGGTGAGAAGATGCCCTTGCTCAACAGCTCTTAAATCTAGTAGACTCTAAAGAGTAGTTAAACCCTTATTCCTCTGAGTATCGCCTTGTTTCTCCGATTAAACCAGTTTGAACCACCGGTTACTCTCGCCTTTACTTCTGAGGTTGAAGCTTGATCTAAGATTTTATTGCATATATCCCTCGGCCTTTTCGAGTAGTCCACTCCCAAGAATGCTAGATGTACTGGGGAATCCCAGTGTACATCCACGTATACCTTACCGCCACCTACCTCCAGACCAAGTATGTGAAGCCTACCCAAACCCTTCTTCTGCTTAGCTTGAAGCTTCCCGCAAAATGAAGATTCTACGCTCGTGAATCCAACAGACCTGAGTAGTTCCGCAACTTTCACTATCCCAGCTTCAATTTCCAAGTCCACGGACTCACCGAAGAAACATTTAAGCTGGAGCTTTTTTGCGCCTTTACTTGCGAAACTTTAGAGCCTCTCTAATTTCTTTCTCGGTGAAGTACTCCCTCAGAGTTTCAGTATCATTCTTCTCGTGGAGCTTTCTTATAGTCTCATATTCCTCGCCGAGGAATACGATCCATTTATCAGTCTTAGTTGCGTAATAGTCTGGGATGAACTTGCTCCAAGGCTTAACAAATAAAACTGCAGTCTTCAGTAACTCTGGCTTTCTCCTTTTTATGTGCCGATAGCAGGCTTGGAGGGTGTCACCCCGATCCGAGACATCATCAGCAAGTAGCACAACTTTACCCTCAACGGGTATGGAAAGCCTCTGAGTTATCCTAGGCTTATCAGCGGTTTCATTTATGCCAGTATAGAACTCGCAGGCTATGGTTGCCATTTTTGGCTGGCCTAAGATGTCCGAGAGAAATCTGCCTATAATAGCACCGCCTCTCAGAGGGGAGACTATCAGCTCTGGGTAGAAACCGTCGTTTCGCATCTTTTCAGCTATGATGAAACATAACCTTCGAGTCTGAGCCGCGGTCATCCTCAAAAGTTTCAAAGGAATAAATCAACCATCCTGAAATTGTTCACATCCACAAGTCCTTTGTCTGTGAGTTTGAGTTCAGGAATCACAGGTAATGAGAGGAACGATAAAGCCATAAATGGGGATTGAAGCGGGCAGCCCAGTTCTTTGGCTACAGCGTGGAGCCTCGACAGCCCCTCCTTAATATGGTGAGGGGACTTATCGCTCATTAAGCCAGCTATTGGGAGTTCAACCTCAGCGAGAACTGCCCCGTCTCTAACGGCTACCAAACCTCCACCGATCTTTTTCAATTCATTCACAGCTACCAGCATGTCCTCATATGAGGCACCAATGCATATGCAGTTGTGAGAGTCATGGGCGACTGTTGAAGCCAGTGCCCCAGACTTTAAGCCGAAGCCTGATACGAAGCCTCTCCCCAGATTCCCAGACATTCTATGCCTCTCAACCACAACCAGCGGCAGGACATCATGCTCAGTGTCAGGAACGAGAAAGCCATCCCTAGCCTCGAGTAGAGCGACATCGCTTCCTGTGACGATCTCGTTGGGGATGAGCCTTATTACCCTAACCTTAGCTCGGCTTTCACTCTTGAGCTTCAAGTCTTCTACTGAGAGATTGCCTATCCTGACAGTTGAAAGGACTTCAGGAGGGGTGGGGGTGGGTTCAGTCCGACCTGTAAGCTTACCATTCTCTGCCACGAGCACACCCCCTACAAATACAGCTTCAACCTCAAACCTCTTCAAATCCTTCACAATAACTACGTCCGCGTAACAGCCTGGAGCTAGGGCGCCCAAACCCTCCAAGCCGAAATATCTCGCAGGGTTTAGCGTGACCATCCTCACGGCTTGGATGGGATCTAAGCCTAATGTTACAGCCTTTCTTAGTATCCTATCAAGGTGCCCGTCTTCAATGAGATCACCCACATGGAGATCGTCGGAGACGAGCATACACCTATCCCTCCACCCATCATATGCGAGCTTTATGAGAGCCTCAAGATTCTTGGCGGCGGATCCCTCCCTGATCATGATGTGCATTCCAAGTTTCAGTTTCTCAGCAGCCTCATAGAGACTTGAACATTCATGGTCAGACTGGATTCCAGCTGCAATATACTTACAGAGATTAAGCCCCCTCAATTGGGGGGCATGACCGTCTCTAATCTTGCCCTGTTCCTTAGCAAATCTAATCTTCTCAAGCAACATCGGGTTGCCTCGAATAACCTCAGGGAAACTCATTACCTCAGCCAAACCAACACATTGTGGATGCTTCAGCAGGTTTCTAACTTCCTCGGCGCCAAGCTCGCACCCAGAGGTTTCCATGCAAGTGGCTGGTACACATGAAGGCGCCGTGAAGAAGAGGCGCAGTGGCGTCTTATTTTTTAGCATGTACTCTATACCCTTAACGCCGCAAACGTTTGCTACCTCATGGGGCTCGAATACCAAGCAGGTGGTTCCATGTGGGAGAGCTAGCTCGGCGAAGCTGGCTGGTGTAAGCATAGAACTCTCAATATGGATGTGTGCATCCATAAAGCCCGGCAGGAGATAATAGTCCGAGTAATCCAAGTTTCGGTCAACCTGGAGGTCGAAGTCCCCTACGGCTTGAATTTTTTCGCCTTCAACGTAGAGGGTCTCCATCCTGATTTTTCCGTCGAAGAGGTTTACAACCTTGCCGGTTAATGCAAACATACTGGTCGCGTGGATTTAGGTTCACTACCTTTACATATATAAACCTCAATTAGCCACCGTTATTTAACCTGCGTCACTTTCATATACCATTAAAATATAGACTACTAGAAACGTGAGCGGGCATTTGACGAAGTATATCTTTGTGACAGGCGGAGTTCTATCTAGTGTGGGGAAGGGTGTTACCGTAGCCTCGATAGGGAAGATGTTGCAGGTAAGAGGTTTCCATGTGACTGGTATCAAGATAGACCCCTACGTAAATGTTGATGCTGGAACGATGAACCCCCTGATGCACGGGGAGGTTTTCGTCACGGAGGACGGCGGCGAGACTGACCTAGACCTCGGCTGGTATGAACGGTTTCTAGACCTCAATATGCGGAAGGACCATTATATCACAACAGGGCAGGTCTACGGCGCTGTGATCGAGAAGGAGAGGCGTGGCGACTATCTTGGACGATGCGTGCAGATCGTCCCTCATGTCACAGACGAGATTAAACGGAGGATTCGCTCTACGGCTGAAAGAACGAAAGCGGATATTGTGTTGACGGAGATTGGTGGAACTACTGGCGACATAGAAGGGTTACCCTTCCTAGAGGCAATTCGCCAACTCAGGTTAGAGGAAGGCTTCATCAACACTTTATTTGTTCACGTTGCGCTAGTTCCAGTCCTTGAGACTACTGGAGAGCAGAAGACTAAGCCGCTACAACATAGTGTTAACGAGTTGAGGAGGATAGGGATTCAGCCTGATTTGATAGTTTCAAGGTGTATAACGATGATAGAGCCTGAGGCTCGGAGAAAGATAGCCCTATTCTCCAGCGTGGAGGAGAGAGGAGTCTTCTGCTCGCCCACGCTGAGCAACATCTACGAACTTCCAATAATCTTCGATAGGCAGGGTATGGGGGACTATATCCAAGAGCGGTTGGCTCTCCCGAAGAGAACTTTCAGTTGGGAGGAATGGGACGAAATTTTGAGAGGATTCAGGGAGACCCGAGGAAGGGTCACAGTAGCTCTCTGCGGGAAATATGCTAACCTCGCCGATGCCTATGTCAGCATCAATGAGGCGTTGAAACATGCTGCTGCAAGTTGTATGGTAAAGTTAGAGCTTAACTGGATTGAGACAGAGCTCTTCGAAGATGATCCTGAGAAGTTAAAGTTGCTCAGTAATTACGATGGTGTAGTTGTCCCGCCTGGTTTTGGCGTTAGAGGGACTGAAGGTAAGATTGCGGCAATTAGATATGTGAGGGAGAACAATATTCCTTTCCTCGGCATCTGCTTCGGTTTTCAGCTCGCTGTGGTGGAGTTCTCCAGAAACGTCTGTAAACTCCCTGAGGCTAACAGCACCGAGAACAACCCTAAAACGCCTAGCCCTGTCATAGATCTATTGCCTGAGCAGAGGGAGTTGAAGGAGAAGGGTGGCACTATGAGGCTCGGAGCCCACGAGGTTTACATCAAGCCAGGGACCAAAGCCCACCAGCTCTATGGAGAGGATAGGGTACTTGAGAGGCATAGGCATAGGTTCGAAGTCAATCCAAAATATTGGAGAATACTGGAGAGTGGAGGCTTGGTCTTCTCTGGGAGTAGCGACGGCGGCAGAAGGGTCGAGATCTTCGAACACCCTAAGAACCTCTTCCACATGGGGACGCAATTCCACCCCGAGTTCAAGAGCCGCCCAGGCAGACCAAGCCCTATATACCTGGGACTGATCAAAGCATGCCTAGAGGCCCAGCGTAGGGGTAAAGCCCCTTGAAGGTAACTCCTATAGCATTCGACTCCTTGGGCACACGAAGCATGTGCACCCTTGTCGAGACCAAGGATACTAGGTTACTCATAGACCCAGGTGCAGCCTTGGGGCCGATGCGTTATGGATTGCCGCCACACGAGCTCGAGTGGGACCGCCTCGCCTCACATTGGAGACAAATCGTTGAGTTGGCGAGAAGCACCCAAGTTCTAATAGTCACTCATTACCACTATGACCATTATAACCCAGACGACCATGTGGAAGTCTACGGCGGTAAAATTGTATTAGTCAAGCATCCGACGGAGAAGATAAACAACAGCCAGAAAGTCAGGGCTGCATATTTTCTTGGGCAGCTGAAGAAGTTCCCTCCAGCCAAACTGGCATATTGCGATGGATGCGATTTCACTTTCGGGCGAACCTTGATCAGGTTTTCACAGCCAGTCTTCCATGGCACTAGTTCGAGGCTCGGCTATGTGGTTGAGGTTCTGGTGGATGAGGGAGGAGTGAAGTTCATACACTCCTCTGACGTAGAGGGCCCCAGCCAGAAGGATCAGGTTAGATTCATCTTGCAAAATAAACCAGACCTTCTCATACTCGACGGCCCCATGAGTTATATGGCAGGCTACCGTTACAGTTTCGAAGACCTTGAAGCCTCGGTTGAGAATATGGTGAAGATCGTGAAGGTGTGCCCGTTGGAGACATTGGTGGTGGATCACCACATGCTCAGAGACCTCAACTGGAGGGAACGAGTAGAGAAAGTATTCAAGGTTGGGGCTGAGAGAGGCGTGAAAGTTGTCACTGCGGCGGAGTATATAGGCATCACACCGGATATGCTAGAAGCAAGGAGGAGTGAACTCTATAGGAGGGATCCCTGGCGGAAGACCTGCGACTCACCCTAGAAAAAATAAACGACGGATAGTACACCGCCATTTCCTTCCACTACCAAGCAACCGTTGAGTTTTTAGTGTGCTTAAGAGTGTGAAACTCCAGATACGCAGATGATGCCCTCTAGGAGGAGCTTCAAGGACTACTTAAGAGGAACACTTACACTCGAAGAACTGAACTGTTTAAGGTCATCCCTCGAGATTATTGGTGATATAGCCATATTGAAGCTCCCAGAGGCGCTAACAGGAAAACAGAGTGTGATCGCCGAAGCCATCATGAGCTGGAACCGCCATATCAAAGTCGTCCTGAAGCAGACAAGTCCTGTACGTGGGGAATTCCGCCTACGAGGCCTCAGCTGGGTGGCAGGTGAGCGACGTACTGAAACTGTTCACCGTGAGCATGGCTGTCAGTTTATGATAGATTTAACTAAGGCTTACTTCTCCCCGAGGCTCCAGTTTGAGAGAAAACGTGTGGCTGAGCTTGTCAAACCTGGAGAGACCGTCTTGAACATGTTCGCAGGCGTAGGCTGCTTCTCCATCCTAATAGCAAAATTGGCCAAGCCAGCCAAGGTTTACTCGATTGATTTAAACCCCACCGCAATAGAATATCTAAATCAAAATATTAGGCTGAATAAGGTTGAGGACGTGGTAATCCCTATTCTAGGGGATGCTAAGGAGATAGTCTCCCAACATGTAATTGGCCCCGCCGACAGGGTTCTTCTACCCCTCCCCGAGAAAGCGTATGAGTACTTAGATGTGGCCCTCTCAGCTCTTAGTGGTGGAAGGGGCACCCTCCACTACTACGACTTCGTGAAGACATGTGACTCTCACAGCTACCCAAAGCCTCTAATCGAAGCTGTTATCTCTAAGCTACGTGGATTGGGAGGCACACCCTTGCTTGAAGGATGGAGAACAGTTAGATCTGTGGGGCCAGGCTGGTATCAGGTCGCCCTTGACATAAAATGCTGCAAAAGTCAGGGATTATCTGTACGGCATAGAGGCTAGGGGGCCCATTTTAGAAGCTGGGTAGGTAGCAGATGATACTGTTGATAACTTTGAGGTGGCTGCAGAGTTTAAGGATTGGGCGAGGTTATGGCTCGGTCGCTCAGGCGGTTTATGAAAACTTGCAAAAGTTGGTGTTATAATGAAAAGTAATGGAAGAATATATTAGTATCTTCAAGTTTTTATTGGGGATGATTAAAAGTTTGCTCATCGACAAAAATGCGGAGTAGATACGGTTTGGAGAGCCGGATAAAAGAGCACCCAATCCTAACCTTCAAGAGAGGCAAAGAGGTCAAGATAACCTTCAATGGTAGAGAGGTAATAGCGTATGAGGGCGAACCTATAGCTGCAGCCCTCTACGCCGAAGGTGTCAGGATACTTACCCACAGTTTGAAATATCACAGGCCAAAGGGATTCTTCTGCGCCATAGGGAAGTGTTCTTCTTGCCTTATGCGGGTAAATGGGGTGCCTAACGTCAAGACTTGCGTGACTCAGGTGAAGGATGGAATGGTCGTCGAGACGCAGAGGGCGCGTAAATCGGTTTTAGAGAACATACTTATCTTGGCTGACAGGTTCAAACCTCTACTCTACGCTGGTTCCCAATATCACATGTTAACGGGCTCTAAGCTTGGGTGGAGATTAATTCAGAAGGTTATCAAGTCGACGGTTGGCTTCGGTGAATTCCCAAATCCGAACACACCGTCTGGTAACTTCCAACAATCCGAATCTAGGGAGACGGATCTTGCAGTGATAGGCGGCGGCCCCGCCGGCCTCTCGGCTGCAATCTACGGTGCCAGATTAGGGCTGAACGTGGTGCTAATAGATGAAAATCCTACCTTGGGGGGGCAGCTCGTTAAACAGACGCACCGCTTCTTTGGGTCGAAGGAGTATTACGCTGGGACAAGGGGCTTCGAGATCGGCCGCATGTTAGAGAGAGACCTCAAGGAGGCTGGCAAAGTTGAGGTTCTTCTGAACTCTACGGCGATAGGGATCTACCCCGGCAGAGTTGTAGGGGTGGTTCAGAAGAGCGGATTCTGCCAGGAGCGCCTCGTGAAGGTTAAAGCTAAGAGAATCGTCGTGGCGACAGGTGCCTACGAGCGGACACTAATCTTCGAGAATAATGACCTCCCAGGGATCATGGGGGCTGGTGGTGTTCAGACTTTAATGAATGTTCACGGAATAAGGCCTGGGAGTAATGGTTTGATAATTGGGGCTGGGAATGTGGGACTAATCTTAGCTTACCAACTTCTCCAGGCTGGTGTCAAAGTCTCGGCGATTGTGGAGGCTATGCCAAGGATAGGAGGCTACTTTGTCCACGCAGCCAAGGTCAGAAGGATGAAGGTGCCAATCTACACAAGCCACACCATTCTAAGGGCTTTGGGACGGGAGAAGGTGGAGGGTGCTGTAGTAGCCCAGCTTGACGAGAAGTGGAAGCCTATCGCAGGCAGCGAGAAGAGAGTAGAATGTGACTTCATTTGTGTAGCCGTCGGGCTCAGCCCAAGCTTCGAGTTTCTGTACCAAGCTGGCTGCGACCTTCGATACGTTCCTGAGCTTGGAGGGATAGTTCCCTACCAAAACGAGTTCATGGAGACATCGCAGGAGGGCCTCTATGTGGCTGGTGACACCTCTGGTGTAGAAGAAGCCACCGCCGCGATATTAGGTGGGAGGATAGCGGGTCTCTCAGCTGTGTTAAGCTTATCCAGAGGAGGCGAAGAGGTGGAGCAGCTACGCTCAAAGTTCGTGAAGGATTTGGAGGATTTCAGACGTAATCCCATAGGGGAGAGGATCATGGAAGGCAAGAAGAAGGTCAAGCTCAAGAGGTGACTGTATTGGGCGAATACATGAAGCGAGGAGCCATCACCTCTAAGGAGCTGTTGGACACTCCTACGCTCGAGAGGCTGAAGAGGGGGTGGGTTGCCGTAATTGAGTGCCCCCAAAGTATACCGTGTGATGCGTGCCTCCACGCTTGCCAGCAGAAAGCCGTCAAGATGGAGCGCATATGTGATGTTCCAAGACTTGATCTAGAGAAGTGTATAGGATGCTCTAAATGTATGGACGCCTGCCCAGGTCTAGCTATCTTCATGATGGGACTCAGTGAGACTGGGAAAATTCTCGTCACAATCCCCTACGAGCTTCTAACCTCACTAAAGAGTGGAGACCTCGTAAAGGCGCTAGATAGGGAGGGTAACGTTATTGGCGAGGCAAAGGTTGTTAGGGTCTTCACGCTCAAGGGGACGACAAAATCAACCTACGTGACGGTTGAGGTAGATCCCAAAATAGGTTTTGAGGTGCGATTCATAGAGGAGTAGGGTGAGCATGAAAGAGAGGAAAGTAGTCTGCTTGTGTGAGGACATAAGCGAAGATGAAATAAGAGACGCCATAAGACTGGGATTCGACGACATTGAGACTCTAAAACGTTATACCGGCGCTACGACAGGACCATGCCAAGGGAAATTCTGTCTGCTACACCTCCTCAGAATCTTGGCTGCTGAGAAGGGGCTTAAGATGGATGAGATGCGTATAACAACTGCTAGGCCGCCAAATAGGCCTGTTTTGATCGGAGCCTTGGCTGGTGAGTCGAAGTGATGGGGAAGGCTGATGTCGTTGTGGTGGGGGGTGGTGTAGTAGGCCTCTCCACAGCCTACAACTTAGCAAAAAGGGACGTGAAGAAGGTTGCAGTCTTAGAGAGACGGTATGTGGGCAGCGGCGCCTCAACTCGGAATGCCTGCGGCATTACAGACCAGCTCGGCGCGAAGGAGAACATCGCCCTAGCCAAGGAGAGCAAAAAGATCTACGAGAACCTATCAAAGGAGTTAAGCTTCAATATACTTTATGTGCGAGGGGGCGGCCTCATAATCGCAACCACGGAGAGGGAGGCTAGAATCCTTAGAGATAATGTCGCAACGCAGAACTCATTAGGAGTTAACAGTCGCCTCCTCACTCCGGGGGAAGTGAGGGAACTAGTCCCGTGCATAAATGGAGAGGCTGTAATTAATGCCTCCTACGACCCAACTGACTGCAAAGCTCACCACGACGCTGTCGTCTGGGCATATGAAAGAGCCGCTAAAAGACTTGGCGTCGAGATAAACACCTACACGGAGGTGAAAGCGATAGAGGTGGAGGGCGGAAAGGTTAGGTCTGTAATTACTGATAGGGGTGATGTCGAGACTGAAGTAGTCGTCAATGCCGCGGGGATGTTTTCTAGCGATGTGGCAAAGATGGCTGGCATTGAACTTCCGATCAAGCTACGTAGGGTTGAGGCAATGGTAACCGAGTCTCTGAAATATTTCCTAGATCCTAGAATCCTCTCGTTGAATGAGCACCTTTTCCTCACTCAGACTCTGAGGGGGGAATTGATGGGCGGAATGGCTGTTGACGAGAAGCTACACGATGTAACATTACAATCCAGTCTGAGCTTCCTTGAAGCCTTTTCCAAAAAGATAGTCAAGCTCATACCGCGGATGCAGTTTCTTAACATGATACGCCAGTGGGTTGGCTACTTCGACGTAACCCCAGACGGCAGCCCGATTATCGGCCCTGTTGATGAGGTTGAAGGGTTTGTCCAAGCCAATGGCTTCAATGGTTACGGTTTCACTTTGGCGCCTATTATTGGGAAGCTAGTGGCAGAATGGATAACGACTGGTAAGACAAGCATCCCCATAGAGCCCTATAACCTTAACAGATTCAAGGAAGACAGATTACTACCTGAGAATACAGTTTTCCATTAGGCCACCTTGAGAGAGGACGACTAGATTCGACGAATGGTATTACATGTGACGCTCTTTGATTCTCAAACACCGAAGCTTAGGGTAAGCTCACGACTACGGTGTATGGTAAACATAGACGCAAAAGCATCACTTCCGCTTTCGAAGGAGAATCCCTTATAGGCTGAGCTGCGAGGAGACTTGCGCCTTTACAGTAACCAGCCAAGTTTGGGCGATAAAATCATTAAATTTATGAGTTCAGCTCGTCCAAGATTTTGAATCAACATCCTCCGCGGGCTTGAAGAAGTATCGCGGCCACTTCGGCCATGTGGGGTGGACATTGGTATCGAAGCTCACGGTCATCTCCTGCCCGATTTTTAAGGGTCTGCCACTCGGGGAATGGATGACGCCTAGTATTCGGGGGCCTTCCTCTAACTCTACAATACCCACCGTGTAAGGCGCCATAGCTCGAAATTGCGGAGGCGCAACATGGATTATTGTGTACGATAAAAGTTTACCTTTACCCTTGAGCACGACCTCCTCAAAGTTTGAGGAATAGCAGTGAGGACAGAGGGGTCTTGGTGGAACTAGAAGTTTATTGCACACTCTACACTTGCCAGCCACAAGCTTCCCTTCAGCTATGGCCTTATAGAAACTCTCTATAGTGTTATGGGACGAAGCCACTTCAGGCAACCCTCCTGTATATGTGAACTACTGCGGATGCCCCACTCCCTCCCACACAGTGAGTTAGACCAATCTCCGCCCCCTCCACTTGCCTATTACCTGCTTGGCTCGTCAACTGGAGATAGATCTCGTAAGCTTGAGACACACCAGTGGCTCCAACAGGGTGCCCCTTAGACTTCAGCCCCCCACTCATGTTAACAGGAAGCTTCCCTCCATGCTCAGTGACACCCTCGTCCACTAGGCGGCCTCCCTCGCCACGCCCACAAAAACCTAGATCCTCGTAGGCGATCAGTTCGGCGATCGTGAAGCAGTCGTGAACTTCGGCTACATCGATATCCTTTGGCGTGAGGCCAGCCATCTGGTAGGCTTGGCGTGCTGCCAACGAGGCCGCCCTGAGGGTGGTGAGATCCTCCCTCTCATAGAGACCTATAGTGTCGCTGGCTTGACCTGTGCCGACTATGTAGACTGGAGTATCGGTGTACTTCCTAGCCAACTCAGGTTTAGTGAGGATGAGACAACTGGCCCCGTCAGTTATCAAAGAACAGTCATAAAGTTTGAGCGGCCAAGCCACCACCTTCGAAGATAAGGCTTTCTCTAATGTGATCTCCTTCTGCAGATGGGCTTTGGGATTCTTGGCTCCGTTACGGTGGTTCTTCACCGCCACCTTAGCCATCTGCTCTTCCGTCGTGCCATACTTATCCATATGCGCAGTGGCCATAAGAGCAAATAGGCCTGGGAAAGTTAACCCTTGCCACTGCTCGAAGGGGTAATCTGCAGCCATGGCCAGCGACTCAGTTACCTCGGCGGTCTCCCTATGTGTCATCTTCTCGATACCCCCCACCATTACCACGTCGAAAAGACCTGATGCCACTGCGATGACTCCACACCTCAATGCTGCAGCTGAGGAGGCACAAGCAGCCTCAACCCTTGTAGCGGCTATCTGAGCAAGCCCAGCCCACCCCGCAGCTACTGGGGCGTTGTGGGATTGATGTTCGAGGCTGCTTCCTAAGAATTGACCTAGAAAGAATGCGTTAATATCTTTCTTAGGGTCTAGATTCGGGCATCTCTCGTAAGCCTCTAGAGCTGCCTCCGCGAAGATCTCCCTACCTAGCCTCCCCTCCAGAGCACCAAATTTAGATGAACCCGCTGAGACTATGGCCGCTAATGGCGCTCCAACCATTCCGATCCTCCTCCAAGTGAAGCCTCTTTAAGCCATGTTGATTTAATAAAAGGTTTCGCTAGTAGGTTACGCCGCCACCTTGAGGATTGAACTAACCTCAAAGTCTCAAACATGCAGCCAATGAAATATGTAGTAGTCTGGGATGCTACCACTAACCTGATAGCTATGAGACCCTAAACGGCTTGTGCAACCTCACCCTGGGCCTCTTCATACTCGTCGTATATTCTAAGCTCCCAGAGGTCGCCTTCACGGATCGGGCGGATGATCATTACATCACACCTGATCGACTCCATGAATGAAGTCAATTCCTCCAAGCTTTTAATGTTTAAATCCATTCCGCCTAGGCGGCCTGTGCTGGTACGGTATACATAAAACTTCACAGGAACACCTGCCTTGACATTTTTGAGGTACAGAGAAGACGAATACATTTATAATTAACTGTTAAAGGTTAGACCCTACTACGCCGCAGTAGCGAGTTATATACTGGGTTACCGTATCGGCGGCTTCTTGAAGATCCTCTTCGCCTATGCCGGGAACCCCGCAGACGATCACGAGCACATTCCTAGTCTTGGTAGTTACCTTCGAGTACTCTCCATCCCTGTATGGGTATATGGAGATTAACCTCTCCTCGTCGGCTATGACTACTTCGCCACCCTTTGTGTACAAAGGGTGGTCCATGGCTATACCTAAAAACTCCTCACCATTGGCCGCGAACCGCAATGTAAGGCGACCCTTTAAGCGGTCTGAGTCGAAAGCCGCCATGGCGATACATGTCTTGACTGAGGCTAAGTTGTAGGAGTCAACGAGGTTGTTTATTGTCGGAAGATGCCTACCTCCGAGAATCCTACGGATTAACGCCTCTGCAGCCGGGCGGATCTTTGTGGGGTCGATACCAATCCCCCAGAAGAAGTCGCGGTATAGGCGGAAGCACCGGATGTCTTTCAACGCCTCGAGTGTATAATGCCCCCGCACATAGTCCTCAACTTTCCGTTTAAACTCCTCCAATGCCTCGTCCCTGCTGGTGACAACAACCCCGTTGATGGGAATCGAGAGTACTTCCAAGTCTGGGAAGTGATTTCTAAGTCTAGGCTCCGTAACTAAACTCACAGATATCCCCTGGCTGTTCGGTACGGGTAAGTTTGAGCGTATTCATGCATGGAAAAGTTGAATGTGACCTATGGTTTAGCTTGAGTGCTCTTCCATGCTCGCCAATTCCGTTGCACAGTCATCACAAGCGAGCTTCCCCTCAACTTCCCTAAGCACCTCCGACCATTGGCCGCAAATCTCGCAGTAACCAATGAGAGTGGTTGACGTCTTTGGCGACGTCACCTTCATGCCCAACCTAGCCTTTTCAGTAATTATCTCTACTAGAGCTGGTGTTACCCTCAGGATGTCCCTGCTTGAGATTATGCCTATGAGTTTAGCTCCATCCATGACAACCAGCCGCCTCAACCCCAACTTATTCATAATTCGTGCTGCCTCATCTATCCCTTTATCTGACGAAATTGTTGCAATAGGTGAGGACATTATATCTGCCGCCCTCAGTTTTGAGGGCGCGGTACCCTTAGCGAATACACGAATCACGATGTCCCTATCCGTAATTACGCCTACAGGCTTCTTTTCCGAGTCCAGGATTACGACGCAACCTATGTTATGCTTCTCCATTAGCTTAGCTATCTGTCCAATCTTCTCATCCTTGCCTGCAGTTACTACTGGGGAGCTCATAGCCTCCCTAACTTTTACAAACGGATTTGCAGCCATCGCCAAACTCACCTATACACTATGATGGAACTTCTATTTGCGCCACTATTTTATCTTTCTCTTCGACTCTAAATCTGGGGATAGCTGTGCCTTACCGAATGGTATCAATGCGATGAAACTCTCCAAAGGTAGCTTCGCAACTTTAATGCCCAGCTCCCTAGGAAGCTTTGAGACCAGTTTTGCCCTTATATGCGAGGCCAACTCTTTTGCTGAGAGGTCGCCTGGCATAATTCCAATATAGCTCTGAGTGATAGCCCTTACAGCTGTGAGAGGGCCGCTTACTATTTCAGGTTTCCCGTCCACTTTGACACCAATGGCCAACATTAGAGGAAGCCCATGAAGGTAGTTACGTGGACCATAGATCATAAAGGCTCCTTTTGAAAGGTACTCTCCTGAAGGAGCTTTCTTGCTCACTTGGCTCGCTTTAACCCAGTATGCGTCGGCTGAGCCTAGACCTTCACGCCAAGCTCTACTGTAAGAGACGGTGAACTGAGCAGCTTCCGCTATAGTTACTTCGGAAGGCGCTCGTCCACCAGTCTTGATTACCGCGAAGGGTGAACCAGGCAAATCAGCATGGAGCACCAAATCACCTTCTTCAACGTATCTCCTAATAAGTGCCTCGTTAGACGAGGCGTCTCTGCCGCAGACTACCAAAAAGCCTTCGGACGAGGTGAAGAAGCGGTATTTTTCATACCACTTCTTCTCAGGAAGCTGCTGGGGGCGCTCAAGAGTTTCCAACTCTTTGGGGACCTCCGCTCTGATGCCCTCTATTCTCCTCTTGGTCTCCCCAATGGCTGCCTCCACAGACTTGATCTTTTCCTGCAACTGTTTGGACCGCTGGTAGTATGCTGAAGCATTCTCATAGATTGACTTATCCAACTCGAGGTGAAAATCACCAGCTTCGGATTTCACTTTCAAACTTTTCTTCGCTTGATCTATACTTATGAGGGCGGAGGAGATGTGCTCATCCTTCTTTGCCTCTTCTTCTATCTGTGACCAGCTCTTTCCAGTCTGCCTTTGACGGTTTACCCAGTCGATGAGATTTTGGAGCTCATATGATTGACTGTGAATATACTCACCTATACGCCTACAGATCTCTGCCTCGCCCTTCAACTCGGTTAGTTTTGAGGTTTGTTCCATGAGTATACGTTGCTGCTCTGCGATCTTAACTTCATAGTCACTCACACGTCTCCTAACTTCGCCCTCGAAAGCGAGACGAGTAAAATACTCGTCTAATGCTTCGTTTAGAGAAGTGAAACGTTTCACGGAGAGAGCTGAATAGAACTGGAGTGGGAAGGGTGTTACGTCTAATGTTTCCCCAGCCTCGTTGAAGACGATGCAGGGTTCGGGATGATCTAACTTCTCCACCGTCTTCGAGATCGCTTCATAGAGACGGTTAAGCTCTGCATCTGTAAGGCGATCGCACTCGGCGTTCTTGTCAATGCCAGCTGAGAGCACAAACTCCTCTGCATAGAGACCGCCGATTGCAAGTAACCGCGTGAGCGCTCTGATGACCGACCCCTTAATCTCCCTAATCCTTGCTAGATCCTTCAATTGTAAACTGCGCGGGTCTAAGCCGCTGGGGTTAGGATATATAAACCGCTCACGCCTGAGGATCACTCTATCCTTCTGCTTTCTATAGCTTAATGCATGTAGAATCTCATCTTCAGACCCTAAGAGTATTATGTTCCCTTTACTGAAAAGTTCGACAATCAACCGGTAGGTTTGATTGGGCTTAGAGGCTGTAATGTAGATTAACCTTTCAAAGTCGTGTTGTCCTATATTCTGAATTTTGCTGTTAGTGAGGTATTTACGGAGGGCTGAACAGAAGACAGAGGGGGTTTTAGGCTTCTCCAACTCGTACTTTGTGGTGTAGGCGCATCTACCCGACCTGAGAACAAGCTGTTTTGTAGTGTCTCCCGGCTTGTTCAGCTTCAACACCAATGTCGAAGGATTAACTTGATATATGTTGTCAATATAATAACCAGAGAGTTCGCTGTCTAGCTCCCTGGAAAGTACAACTATATCAAATGCAGTTAGAGACTCTTTCAACCACTCAACACACCCCGAGGTTAAATAGATTGAAGCCCGTGGAGAGACTTTGGTGGCTCAGGTTTTCCTTAGCGATTATAATGGGAGTCATAAGCGGCGTGATGAGCTTCACCCGAATAGCCACAACATCCACAGCCTTCATACCCGCAATCATGGCTATATTGGTCTATACTGCAACCTATTTTGCGGCGAGATACCTTCTAGGTATAACGCCTGACAGCCTACCGAAGCGAAGTGACATTGTAATAGCTGGACTCGCCCCCTACTTTATATGCTGGTTCATGGTCTGGGTGCTGACTATCACAATTCTACCGCGTTAAGTAGTTGACGAATCAGTTTCCTGAACTGAGAGCCCCCTCTCTGCCCTATCTCCCTGCATATTTTGAAGCCCATTTCGACCTATAAATCCCATCAGATCAAACCACGCGGAGAAGAAGCCGCGATCAAACTCAGAGAAGAGAAGGTCTCTAGCTTTGTCCTGGAATTCTCTTTGAAGCCTGGCTATGTTCTCCTTGTCGGTCTCTAGCCTGTTGATAAAAGCGTAACGGTCATTCCTTCCCCTATATGCCAACAAAACACCTTCCAAAGCTGTGATGTAACCTTTGAACCACATAGATCCAGGAGGGTTCTCCTTAAGTTTATAGAGGATGCGTTCTGCCGCGGCGAAATCCCTATTGAAGGTCAATTGAAAAAACCTTGTTACAAGGAGCTGCGAGATTCGCAACTGAACTCACCGCCTAACCTTCTCTTCGCTTGGAACATCCTCTATGCCGTTCTCCGTTATCTTGAATAAACATTCCTCACCTTCCGGTAGGGATGGACTCACCACGAGCCTAGCAATTCTAACTCGCGGAGTCGAAGCCTTCCTAAGGAAGATCCTGGTGTGACTGGTGTGGGCTAAGATGTGCCCACCCGCGGGGCTAACTACATCAGACAGGAAAGCATCGGGCCTCGCCATAACCTGGTTCGTAACTACCCCCACTGCGTTAAAAGCCCTTGTTAATCTGACTAGGCGGTGGAGATGTTTATCCAGCCTCTGTTGTCGTTCAGCCAAGCTCTCCCTACCAATATACTCGCTCCTAAAATGTGCTATGAGAGAGTCTAGGATTATCAAACGGATATTATGTTCTTTTAGCTTCGCATCAGCGTTATCCAGTAGATAGGCTTGATGATCCGTGGTCAGGGCTTCGGCGTATATAATATTACTTAGAACTTTATCTGGGTTGAGGCCCATCCGTTCGGATATCTGGACGATCCGTTCAGGCCTGAAGGTATTCTCACTATCTATGTAAAGAGCCCCACCCTCAAGCCCCCCACGTTCACGGGGGAGTTGAATGTTGACACATAACTGGTGGCAGATCTGAGATTTACCAGTCCCAAACTCCCCATAGATCTCAGTTATAGACTGGGTCTCCATACCTCCCCCAATTAGAGCGTCGAGGGCTCGGCTGCCGGTACTCAGCTTCTCAACTATCGAGCGCATCTTCAGATACTCGTCGGCTCTTAGGAAGGGCGCCGAGATTAGGCATTTCCTAGCCTCCGTTACAATGGAGTACGCAGACTTGTCGCCTAAGACTTGAGTTAACTCTTTTAGGCTGGCTGTCGCAAGGGATTCCACAGTCGTGTAACCCAGCTTTCTAAGTTTGTCGGCTGTCGCTGGGCCCACTCCGGGGAGTTCATATATGTCCCTGTAAATTACCTTCGAACCTTGGGGAAGCTCTTCATCGCTACTCAACGAAGCAACTCTCGCTTTTCTAAACTGGGAGAAGTACATATTGCTGCTATTTAAAATTTAGAGGTAAGTAAAGCTATTTGAGAGCGTCGCGCAAAACCTGTATAGTGGGCGGTTCATGGAGATACCAGATCTTACAGCCTCGCTAGTTACATTAATTAACATGCTCCACTAGAGTTAGAAAGGGCGTGAAGTTTGATCATCCCCTGCGGAGTTGGACGTTTGGCTATGGTAAGTAAATTATGATTAAGCACAAAGTCTTCATTCTATAGCGAATTGATGGTCACCTTGTCGCGAAGTTTAGAACCCGTACACCTAGTCAAAAATCCTTCCACAGCAGAGGCTGCTTCACTTCTACAGGACGCCTTTCCGAGGCACCTAGTAACTCTCGTTATAGGACATTGCAGAGCTAATTATGAAGGCAGAGCCTCGTCTACGTTAAACTGGGGAGACCGTATCCTAGTGGTCAAAGCAGATGGCTCACTCCTTGTACACAGGCCGTGGGGCTATGAGCCAGTAAACTGGCAACCCCCAGGTTGCATACTACAGGCGGGAGTAACTCCCGAGAGGGAACTTAAGCTGCGGGCTACGAGGCTTCAGCCTAGGGAGGTTATTGAAGTTTTCTTCGATAGAGTATACCTTGTAGTTGTTTCGACTCTAACTGATGAGGGAGAGTTCTCGCTTCATGTCTCCGAGCTGGACGCGAAGAGGGCGATCCTCCATGAGCCTAGCATTATCGAAGAAGGCTTTAGTCCACTCTCTGAGGAGAAGAGTCTTGGAGAGTCAGGCTTCGTCGACATATTTGGAGAAGACCGCCAGAAGAACTTCGTCGTGGTTGAGTTGAAGAGGGTTCCGGCTGGGAAGGAAGCAGTCTTACAGCTTGGGCGTTACATGGAGGCGATCCGGGAAAGAATGAACAGGCCTGTTCGAGGTATAATAGCCGCTCCAGGTCTAAGTAAAGAAGCGCAACTTCTATTGGAGCGACTCGGTCTAGAATATAGAGAGATCTCACTTCACAGGTGTTATGAGATTCTTAGGTTGTCTAAGGCTAGGAAGATTGACGACTTTATAGGGAAGGATTAAAACCTTCCAATAATAGACGCCAACCTTGACTGAAGCGTGGGCCAAAAAAAGGGAGATCAGAGAGATTAGCGACTCTACAGCCGGGCTCTATGACGAGATGCACGCAGAAGAGCAGAATGCAAAATACTCTGAGGCTGTGAAATATCTCAACTTTGCAGGCGTAAGAACTATACTGGATGCAGGGTGCGGCACCGGGCTCTTCGTGGAATACTTAGGCGATATTGGTTTAGAGATCTTCGGAGTAGACATCTCGATTGAGCGATTGAAGATAGCACATGCCAAGTTTCATGACCGTAACAAAGTGTTCTTCGTTTGCGGTGACACCGATTATATGCCCTTCTCAGACGGCACTCTTGATATGGGGGTCGCCTTTACCTTAATAGATAGCCTACCTGAACCCTCAAACACATTAAAAGAGTTCACCAGAGTTCTTAGGAGAGGAGCCCAGCTTGTAGTTTCAAGTTTGAGGAGTACTAATAGCCCAAGCATCTTGGAAATTTTACTCAGGTCTTCTAACCTGAAACTCGTTAAGCTGATTGATAGAGAGGAATTAAAAGATTTCATAGCGGTCTGCAAAAGTTAAATCTACACGCAAACGTTTATATGAATAGAGGTAAGCTCATAGTGCAGACTGGGAAAGGTTGATCCAATATTGGAAGCGGTGAAAAGGCCTTTAGTCCTTTTGAATAAAAGCTTGAACAACTATGTGATGGTCAAACTTAAAAACGAATTAGAATATAGGGGAAGACTGGCTCAATGCGACAATTTCATGAACTTGATCCTCCATGCTGCAACGGAGTACAACCTCGGCGAACCTGTCGCGGAGTATGGTAATATCTTCATCAGAGGGAACAATATAATTTATGTCTGCATCGACGCCAGCCAGATCTAACTCCTAGTCTCTCGGGGGAATGCTTCTGGGTGGATTTATAGTAGAGAAGCTTGAGACTAAACCTGTGAAGAGACAGGGTGTTGAGATAGTTGAGAGGAAAGGTAGGGGACACCCTGATTATATCGCTGACGCAGTCTCTGAGAGTGTCAGCAGGGAATTATGCAAGTTTTACAGGGAGAATCTAGGATACATCCTCCACCATAATGTAGACAAGGGGCTTGTTGTAGGGGGGCGAGCTTCCCCGAGGTTTGGGGGAGGTGAAGTTGAGGAGCCTATCTATGTTGTAGTTGCTGGTAGAGCTGTAACTCAGGTATCGGTGGGCACTAACACTGTGAAGGTTCCGATGGGTAATTTGACCACTAACGCTATGAAAGAGTTTTTCAAGCGAAACTTTAGGTTTCTAGACGTGGAGAAACATGTCGTGGTGGATCATAGAATAAGAGAGGGATCTGTCGACCTTGTTAGAATCTTCGATAGAAGCCGAAGTGTACCTTTGGCGAACGATACCTCATTTGGCGTAGGCTTCGCACCATTAACCCAAACCGAGAATCTAGTCTTCAACGTGGAAAGATACTTGAACTCTGAGAAGTTCAAGGGGGAACTCCCGGAGGTTGGGGAGGACATAAAAGTTATGGGTCTCAGGAAAGGCAGAGATCTGCGGCTTACAATATCCGCGGCCATAATTAGCTCCCTCACTCCGGACGCAAGCCACTACCTCAGTGTTAAAGAGGAGGTTAAGAGACGGGTAGAAGACTTCGCGGCGAAGATGACAAACTATGATGTGGAGGTCGATGTCAACGTTGGCGACAACCTGCAGGCCGGAATATATTATCTAACAGTTACTGGAACATCCGCCGAGAGGGGGGACGATGGAAATACGGGCAGGGGCAATAGGATGAACGGTTTAATCACGCCCTGCCGCCAGATGAGCTTAGAGGCGACTGCCGGCAAGAATCCTGTCAACCATGTAGGTAAGATCTATAATGTTCTCGCTAAGCTTATAGCTGAGAAGATCAGCCGCGAAGTCAAGTTTGTAGAGGAGGTATACGTAAAGATTTTGAGTCAGATTGGGAAGCCGATCACTGAACCGCTCATAACTCATGTACAGCTGGTGCCCGAGAAGGGATTCAGCCTCGAAAACACATACGCTGATGTGCAGTCTATTGTTGAGGAGGAGTTCAAGAATCTCTCCACTATAACCGATCTGATCTTAGATGGCAAGGTGGATCTCTTCTAGTCAACGCGGTCTTTATATGATTTTCTCTGTCCTATACTGAGAGATTAGTTTCTCCAGCATTCTAGCTCTTTCAAGCCTCTGTACATTCTTAAAGTTCTCAATTGCTTTACAGAGATCCTCAGACTTGACGTAAGGGGTCTCACCAAACCAGAGGATTTGAAGTTCCTTACTGTTGATAACTGGGAGGTTTACCTTCAGAAATTCTTCAAAGGCTGGGTGTGATATATTTGAGCCTACTATCACTGCCCTCACACCCTTTTCAATCAGAAGCCTAGCCGTCGATGAACCTCCTCCACTAGCATCCTCCAAGAGCAGAACCTCACCTGAGTTGATCCCGACCCTCTTGGAGACCTCCTCAATCTTGTCTTGTGAGAAGGCTGGGATAACCTTTAATATCTCAACTTCACCCCTCCGCTTCATCTCCTCGAGATCCTCTGGAATCAACGGTTTAGCCTTAGCCAACTTCTCCTCGAGTTCATCTATTCTTCTCCTGAGATTTAGGATCTCAGAGTTCAGCCTCCTGTACTCTTGTTCTCGCCTAATCTCAAGACGCTCTCCCGCTTCCACAGCAGCCAATTTTCTGCGTAAAGCCTCCGCCTGCAATTTAGCCTCATGAAGCTCCTGAAGCCTCCTCTCATTCAATCTTCGGAGTCTAGCGATGAGCATGTTCTGGTCTTGAATTTTTGCTTTCAGGTTCGCGATGAGTGTGAAGGTGGAGTTGACCTTAACCTTTAAAGCCTCATGTGGTACAGTCTCTGCTTCAACTTTGCCCCTTTCCTCCTCAACCTTAATGATGCCTACAGCTTCAGCGATGGTGAAGCCTTTAACTATCAAACTTTTAACCTCTTCCAACGGAATTTTGATGCCTTTCTCCTGTACATGGACTTCTGCTTGTGTAAACTTATTCTTGAAGTGGTTGAAGGCTTTTAGTGCGGCTGCTAACGCGTCCTTCTGGTGACTATCTTCCAGCTCAAGCTTCTGGCTTAAAGCGTATTCCTGTACGAGTTTATGCTTCTCTGCGGCTGGCATTTGGGTTGGGAAGGTGAAGATGACAGCTTCAAACTTCCTAGCGATGTTCTCGGCGAAGTCAGGTGGTGCTTGGACATCGGTGGCAACTATTACAGGATCGCCCTTATCTGCTATAAGGGCTATTAGGTCCAGTTTTGAGATTCCCCTGTAGCTCTCGATGAGGATAGGTTTTCCCTCTAGGGATATAACCGCGAGGCCGCAGGTCATCCCAGGGTCTATTCCAACGATTATCTTACGCTTACCTATACCCTGCACCCCTACCTAACATGAAATATCGACATGGTGCTATCTAACAGTATCGAAGTTTACAGGTTCAAAAGGTTTATTAGAGACATGACCATGAAAGCGGTTTAAAGGTGTTGAAATGGCTGAGTCTAAAGAGGGGGGCATAGAGTACAAATGCCTAAGGTGTGGAAGGCGAATCACATACAATGAATTGACTACGATGCTAGAGCTGAAATGCCCAAACTGTGGATACCGCGTTCTTAAAAAGACAAGACCCCCGGTAGTTAAGCACGTCAAAGCTCGCTGAGGCTAGCTCTTACTCCTGAAGCTTTACTCAGAGGCATCAAGGTTTTATATAGAGCTTCCATGAGTTGTTGCAGCGCCTCCTCGCTCCACGGTTTACTCCGCCTCGTGGTTACAACCATGTTAACGCCCTTAATCTTCTTCAGGACTTTTAAATTTATAAGTTCAGGGTTTGGGTGAAGTATTACCTTTTCATACCTCTGAGCTTTAAGGTATGCGGCTATCTTCCTCGCCGAGTCTACTTTCATCTCTTCATCGAAGGGTTGAGCTGCCTCAAACTGTGATAGAGGGAACACCTCCTCCAACTCTAAGGGGATTACTCCAAAAGGTGGTGTATAAGAGCATACATGGATAAGCTCTAAGCCGCCCACCTTCTTGAGAAGCTTCTTCACTTGCTCATACTCTTGGGACATGCTGAATGGTTTCGATGTACCTTGAGGTAGAAGGAGTAGAACGTCGAGACCTTCGGGGCGTATATAATTCGCAGTTAGGCTCTCCTGATGCCTTAGAACTTCCGGCCTATAAAGGCTGGTGGTGCCGAATATGAATAATCCCCGACGTTTACTCACTGGTGTATATCGCAAAAAGTAGTTTGCATGCTTTGAAAACCCCTTCAGAGCTTGAAGAAGCGAAGGGTGACTTCTAGCTCTCAACTCCAACAGTTCCCAGAGTCTACCATCCCGTATAGCTTGCTTAACACGGTTGACTTCGGAGAGGCAAAGATAGAGGTTATGCCGCGCAAGTAATGCCTCCCTCTCTTCGGGCTGTTTATCTCTCAGCTCTTTAGGTGTAGTTTGGCTGCATATAGGACAGACGCATGGAAAATACTCCAGATTCTCAAGTCTAACTGTCCCGCTCTCAACAATGTATCGACCCTCGCGAGCGTAAATGGCGTAAGCGGCGGAGTCGAAGAGATCACACCCTAAAGCCACCGCGAAAGAGAAGATTAGAGGATGACCTGCACCGAATAGGTGCAGAGGTTTATTGGGTGGAAGATTCACCTTGGCGCTCATGATCATGTCTACGAGGGTCTCGAAATAGTAGTGCTCCATAACCTCCGTCGGACTCCCAAGGGCGTATATGTGAAAAGGTAGCTCAGCCATTCTCTGCGCTGAGGATGCAACCAAGTCAAGATGCCTCCCCCCCTGAACTGGGCCAACCCAGAGGATATCCTTGCGGGTCAGACTCTTAAGCGACTCCTCTGCTCTCTTAAGAGTCTCCTTGACCGTCTTCTCCGCGTATGCGTGATAGGACTCCCAGCTGGTTGGGATGTCCAGTATGACAGCGATGTCTGTGTTGATCTCCTCTTGAAGCTTCACTATCTCCAGTGGAGACACGGATACCTTGCCATACCGTAGTAGCTGGTATGCTCCGGAGTCGGTCATGATAACTCCTGGGAAGTCTAATAGGCTGTGTACATCTAGTCTCGGAATGTCTAGGTGGCGCTTTATTATGTACGAGTTTGTTATAACTGCCTTTAACCTAAATTTCTCCCATATCTCACGAGGCGGTATCTTTTGGATTGTGGGGTTGATTACTGGAAGGAACGCTGGTGTCTCTATTGCCCCGCTCTTTGTTGCCAGCTTCCCGATCCTGCCCAGGAGATCTCTGTCTAAAACCTCGAAAGACAACTATAACAACTCCGTGGCTGTTTTAAATTCTTTAGGGGGCTATGTTGTCTTGGATTTTGCCCCAAACTAGGCCGGTATGATTGCAAGGCACATGGCGACTATGTGAAGCCTATGTTAAAAAATCGATGAACTTCAACATAAGATTCTCTGGCACTATTTGACTGCAACCTCCTTTAAGAATTCATCATAAACCTTCCGAGCTCGGTCGGCAGCTGGACCTGTGCCTTCTATTACACCGTTCTCATTAAGGCGGATCTTATCCATGACTACTATCACACCTACATCCTCGTAAAGTCTCACCAGCCTAGGGAAGACCCTCTCCAACCTTTCAGCAAGCTTTCTCAGATCCAAAGGCTTTTCTACAGCTGAAAACTGCACTACTGTAGATCCGTTGATGAACAGTTTGGGTAGGGTTTTACCTTCCTCATCCTTAGCGTCCGTGAGGACTAGGCTGAGGGTTGCAGGGTCAAAACCTGTAAGATTGCCAACATATCTCTTATTCGTTGTTGTGACTACGTTGACAGTCTTCTGGAGTAGGGCTGCCATCTCGTCAAAGAATCTCTTCGCCCCTATTGAAGACATATACTCACCAACCGAAAAAGCCGCTTCTTATATTTATTATATTTTATTTCTTTTATTCTCTTAAGAGAGTGACTACAGGTTGCGAACCGGCTTCAGGTTGGTTAAAGCTCTCTTTTCATATAGAAGAATTTTGGGACAAGAAAAACCCTTCACTATATACAGGTATATTTTAATAAAAAATATTTTTATATAGCCACCTCGATTTCCTTTCCCCACGAGAACAAGTAGCGAGAGGATAAAACTGGACAAGCCAGCTAAATTCAAATTAGAGGAACTACGAACAGACTTAGCCTTCATAAAGAACCTTGAGTTAACCATAGGTAAAGTATCCTTAGAAGAGGACTGGGAACGTCTAGGACCCACACCAACTCCCTCACTCCTCGACCTCCGCAGATGGGATATGAGACTTCTAGCCAGATATAGACCCTTCTACGCACCCATATGTGATATGTGCTGTCTCTGCACGTATGGGAAGTGCGACCTATCCCGCGGCAGACGGGGAGCCTGCGGGATGGACATAGAGGGACAGCAAGCCCGAATCGTGTTATTAGCCTGTTGCATGGGTGCCGCCGCACACACCGGCCACGCAAGACACCTGCTAGATCACCTAATCGAGAAGTTCGGCCCAGATACGCCTCTCGATATGGGTAAGGAGATAGCTGTCGAGGCACCGCTGACCAGAACTATATACGGCATTAAGCCTAAGACCTTAGACGATTTGAGAGAGGTTCTCAACTGGTGTGAACAGCAGATCGTCCAGGCTTTGAGTGCCACCTGCATCGGGCAGGAGGCAGATCCAATAGACTTTGAGTCAAAAGCTCTCCACATAGGAATGGTAGACCATGTCGGGATGGAGATAGCTGATATCGCTCAAATAGTCTCATTTCATTTCCCGAAGGGAGAGCAGAACGCTCCACTTGTGGAGCTCGGGATGGGAACTGTTGACAGAAGCAAGCCTGTAATCCTGTGTATAGGTCACAATGTGGCCTCAGGAGTCGAGGCAGTTGACTACCTTATATCTTCAGGGCAGAATGGCCAGGTTGAGATGTGTGCATTATGTTGCACCGCCCACGATTTAACAAGGCATGGGGAGGCTAGGGAGGTCAGGGCTAAGGTCATAGGGCCTCTGAGCCAGACTTTACGTTTCGTGCGAAGCGGCATAGCAGATGTGATAATGGTTGATGAGCAGTGTGTGAGGGTTGACATACTCCTTGAGGCGAAGGCTAGAATGACGCCTGTAATCGCAACTAACGACAAGATCTGCCTTGGACTCCCCGATAGAACAGGAGATCCCGTGGATGCTATAGTGGATGATTTGGTCAATGGGGCGCCAGGAGCTCTGATTGCGGACGTTAAGAAGGCTGGAGAGGTAGCCGTGAAGACAGCGATAAAACTGGCGCCCAAACGAGCCAGATTCAAAGGGCAGACCATGACCATGGAGGAGCTACATAGCTACTGCTCGAAGTGTACAGCGTGCGAGGAATGTAGAAGGGTCTGCCCAAATAACCTCCCGCTACCTGAAGCTATCCAGTCAGTGGCTAAACTCACAACGCCAGAGGAGCTTGAAAAATATGAGGCGGGTAAGACTGCAGAGAACCCAGTCGAGAAACTATCAAACCTATATGAAGCGTGCTTAATATGTGGCCGCTGCGATTACGCCTGCCCGCAGAAGATACCAATCCAGTCCCTTATCTCGAAGGCGGCCGAGAGCGCCATAGCAGGAGAGAAGCATAAGTTAAGAGTTGGTAAGGGCCCGATCCTTGACACTGAGATCCGGGAGGTGGGCGCCCCAATTGTTATGGGTGAGATACCTGGCGTCATAGCCATAGTTGGGTGTCCAAACTACAGGGACAGCTATAAGGATGTGGGAAGGATCGCTGAGGAGTTTCTGGAGAGGCGATATATAGTGGTCTCCTCAGGCTGTGAAGCCATGGATCTGGCGCGATATAGAACTTTAGACGGTGAGTCCCTTTACGAGAAGTATCCTGGAGTCTTTGATGGAGGCGGTCTAGTAAACACTGGGAGCTGCGTCTCGAACGCCTGGATCTCAGGAGCTGCCGTAAAGATAGCCAGCATCTTCGCTAGGCGAAATATAAGGGCCAACTTTGAAGAGATAGCAGACTACATTTTAAACCGTGTCGGGGCATGCGGAATCTCTTGGGGCGCCATGAGCCAGAAGGCGGCCTCTATAGCCACGGGCTTCAACAGGTTAGGCATACCGGTAATCGTCGGGCCGCAGGGGTCAAAATACCGTAGAATGTATCTCGGCAGGAAGGATCGTGAGGAGGATTGGTATGTCTACGACGCTAGAACCGGGGATAAAGTCTATGTGGGGCCAACCTTTGAGCATCTGATGTTCGTAGCCGAGACTGTGGAGGAGTGCATAGTGATGGCAGCAAAGCTCTGCCTACGGGCGAATGACACAGCGAAGGGGAGGATGATAAAGCTGAGCCATTACATAGAGCTTCATAAAAAGTATTTTGGATCAATCCCCGACGACATTCACCTCTATGTCCGCACTGTTGCAGACATACCCGCGACCATGAAGGACGAAATATTGGAGGTACTTAAAGCCAAGGGCTGGAAGGAGAGTGCGAGACCGGCTTTAGACCCAACTCTTCTAGAGCGGCTTGTGAGGAAGACGCCAGCAAAGAATGAGTGAGTTGATGATGTCGATCGTTAAGCCTTGGGACAGTGGCAATGTACCTGGGCCTGTGATGGCTAAGATACTAAACAGTAAGATTGCTGTCGAACTCATCCGTGAAGCGAAGAGGCCCTTACTGATAGTTGGAGCAGACTCTGCTGAGGTTGATGTGAAAGGAAAGAAGCTTATAGACTACGCTGTTGAACTCAGTAAGAAGATCCCGCTGGTTACGACAGCCCGTGTAATCAGAGAGTTTGTGAAGCGGGGGATCCAACCGCAGGGTTCGATGCCTTTATCTAACATAACTGACCGGCTCAGGGATGGTGAGTGGATGGGCCTCGACGGGAAAGGCCCCTACGACTTGGTGATCTTTATGGGTATCCACTATTATTTTGAGTCTCAAATGCTTTCCACGCTGAAGCATTTCGCGCCTGCGGTTAGGACTATATCGCTGGATAGGGGATACCAGCCGAACGCCAACTTCTCATTCCCAAACCTACGAGAAGAGAACTGGGGCGAAGAGTTGGAGAAGATAATAAAAGAGCTGGGCTGAAGCCTACCAAGCCAGGTTATAGATAACTCTTTATCTTGCAAAATGGTAGCTTTGGCATGTATCTTATAATAAGCACCGCGCGTAGAGTATAGTGCAGTATTCAGGTAATAATTTGCCTATTTCATAGAGGGCGTCACAATATCGTTCATTCCATCGCGCAGTCTCATCCCCCCAGCCTCGTTCCCTTTTGCCCCACAACCCGAAGTGGCATAGCCACTCCATCTGAGGATTGGATAAGGGCTTTAGAAAAATTCCCCCCCAAGATTCCATCTTCAGCCCGCTTGCTTTAATATGTTGCCTAAGTAAGTTAATGTCATATAATCGTTTATGCCCAACTTTGACATCGTATGGTGTCAAGTCATAGCATTCTTTGATTAATCCCATAATTTTTCCAATTCTCCTATTGAGTGATAGTGCGTTTGGAACTTGAATTACAATATATCCGTCTCTCTTAAGCCATAGTTTAATTTTTTTCAAAGCCTTGACAGGATCTTCGATGTGCTCTAATATGTCGACCATTACGATGCTGTCGTACTTATCTTTCGGCTCAAAATCTTCGATTGTGGATACATAGAAAGTTACACAACTGACATTTTTCTTAGCAATGTCAACCTGAGTTTTTGAAGCATCAACACCATCAACATAAGTGAAATGTTTACAAAGCTCTCGCGTTATAGTGCCATCTCCACACCCTACATCAAGCACTCGCGGACCTTTACATAGTTCTATTAACTTCTTTACCTGATATTTTGCTAAAGTAGCTTCAAAAGGCTCGACTTTTCTTTCCCACACTGTATCATTAAACATAAATTCACTCGTCTACCTTATTTTTCATGTATATGTGGAATACACTCATATCTTTTTTGGAGATAGGT